>JAHWJV010000406.1 GCA_019348265.1 Gemmatimonadota bacterium | reverse complement strand
CGGATGTTCGGGTTCTCCCGCACCCGTGCCGCCGACCTGATCGCGCAGGGGCACGTGCAGGTCGACGGGTCCTCCGCCGGCAAGAGCGACCGGGTCCTCGCGGGCGCGGTGCTGGACGTGACGATCCCGGCCGAGTCCGACCCGCTGGAGGTGGTGCCCGAGGTCGTCGAGGGCATCAAGATCATCCACGACGACGACGCCATCGTGGTGATCGACAAGCCGGTGGGCGTCGCCGTGAGCCCCGACGGATCGCGCGTCTACGTGGCGACGGGGCACGCGGGGACGGTGGCCGTGATCGACGCGCGGACGGAGCGCGTGATCGCCCACGTCCCCGCGGGCCGCCGGCCCTGGGGGATCGCCGCCTCGCCGGACGGCCGCTGGATCTACACCGCCAACGGCCCGTCCGACGACGTGACGATCATCGACACGTCCACGCTGAGGCCTGTCGCCACCCTCTCCGCCGGCCGCCTCCCCTGGGGCGTCGCCATCACCCCCTGACGATTCGCCCTTACTCCGCCGCGGGCGGGATCAGGAGGACGTTGCACGGAGCGCGGCGCGTGACCTCCGCGCTGACGCTGCCGAGCAGCGCACGCCCCACCACGCCGCGGTTGCGCGTCGAGAGAACCAGCAGGTCGGTGGCTTCTACCTCGGCGAACAGCAGGATCGACTGAACGACGTCGGTGCCGCGCAGGGCGATCTGCGCCGTCAGCCGGTCTCCCGCGTCGGCGCGGGACAGGGCGAGCCGGAGTGCCTCGCCGAGCGCCGGCGGAGGTTCGCCTCGCCGGTCGCCCGTGACGTAGAGCGCTGAAACCATCGGTACTCCCCCGCCCTCTCCGGCGTCCGAAAAGAGAAGGGTCCACTGGATGGCCGCGTCGAGTACGGGCGCCAGCGTGTGCGCGGGGTCGACCGCCGCGACGACGTGGCTCGCCGGCGCCGCCACGGGAGCGCGAACGACCAGGCAGGGAACTCTCGCGTCGCCGAGCACCCGTTCGGCGGTGCTCCCGAGCAGGCCGGCCGGGCCGCCACGGCGAACGTGCGGACCCACCACGATCAGGCCGGAGTCAACCCGGTCCGCCCATCCGATGATGGCGCGGTCTGGGGGCGAGCTTTCGACGTGCGGATGCACCGCGACGTCCGGGGCGACTACGGCCCGGATCCGTTCGTCCAGCAGGCGCTCCGCCCGGCGGACCTCCTCGTCGTAGCTCCCGCCTGCGCCCGGGACCATGTCGACGGCGTGGACCACGTGAAGCGGGCTCCCCGAACGCGCCGCCACCTGCGCCGCGGAGCGCAGGAGCTCGTCGGAGCCCTCGGAAAGGTCGGTTGCAACCACGATCGGCCCGAACCCCGGCCGTCGGGAACCCGCGGGTGCGTGTGCGTCTCGCATCGTTCTTCCTCGGAACCAGTGGAAAGCGAGGCAGCCGATCGCGTGCCCTGCCTGAAGAACGACCCGTTGCACGGCCCGCGCCCACGGAACCAGGGCGGTGAGCGCGGGGACGATCAGCCGCGGCTGCCTTGCGGCTCGGGGACCCGGAGGCGGCGCAGCACCTCGCCCACCGCGATCACCAGCAGGATTCCCCCGATCACCGTCACCGCGTCCTTGATCGTCGGCTTGAAGGCGCCGAGCGAGGCGAGCAGCGTGGTGGCCGCGGCCGGGCCGTGCGGCGCGCGCAGCACGATCTCCACGGCGGCCGCCAGCGCAAGCGCCAGGACGGCGGCGGCCACTCGCTCCGTCGTCAGGTGCCCCAGCTCGAAGACGGACTTCTGCTGCCCGATCCCCAGCAGCGTCACCATCAGGAAAGCCGTCCCCAGCCCCGCCAGGTGCCCCACGAGGATGTTGTACGGCCGGGCCGAGGGATCATCCGGCTTGTGCGCCTGCAGGACGGCGGTGGGGCCCACGCTGGGAAAGAGGAACGGCCGCCCGGCGGCCAGCCCCACGATGCCGGGCACCAGCGCGATGAGCGCCACGGCCAATGGCGTCCACACGGCTTCGGGAAGGGAGCGGATGGTGGAGCGCATGGGCGAGACCCCGGTTGAGGAAGCAGACCTGCGGTCCGCCCCTTCAGCCGCACGCCTTGCGCCCGCGTTGATTCAGCGACGCGGCGGCGGCAGGCCGCGGCGCAGATGCGGCCCGCGTTGTCGCTGCCGGCCGGTGCGGTCGCGGCAGGCGCGCTTACGAACGAAAGGGTTGACGATTCGGTATGTGTTCGGTATGCTGATCTTGCCGGATCGAGGGAGGCGGAGCATCTTGTTGAACACACGGAGCGGGGTCCGCCCCCGATGCTCTTGATGCTCTCACAACTGTCTGCGCCACAACGTCTTGGTGTTCCCTCGGGAGTGCCTGCGGGGGAACGGAATCGGCGTCTCCGGTGTTTCGAGGCGGAGCAAGAAAGGGGAGAGACACGATGCGTAGACGCTACCGTGAAGACAAGGCTACCCAGGCCGCTGCTCGGCTGCTCAAGCTCCGGGGAGGCAGGATGAGCTACATGAAGCTCATCAAGCTGCTCTACCTGACGGAGCGGGAAGCCCTGGTGCGCTTTGGTGCTCCCCTCACCTCCGACGCCTATGTCTCGATGCCCTACGGACCGGTGCTGAGCGCTACGCTCAACCGGATCAACGAGCCCGAGATGTATGAAAACGGATACTGGGACAGGTACATCGGTCCCAAGCGCAACTACGAGGTTGCGCTGAAGGATCCCGAGGCCGCCGTTCCCAACGATCAGCTCTCACCCGCCGAAGAATCCCTGATCGACGAGATCTTCCGGCGCTATGGACACATGGACAAGTGGGAGCTGGTGAAGTTCACGCACACCCTTCCGGAGTGGACCGACCCCGAGGGCTCATCCTTGCCCATCAGTCCGGACGAGATCCTGTTGAGCGAGGGTTACTCCAAGGAAGATGTCGCGGAGATGAAGGCTGAGTGGGACCATGCCGCATATGCCGCGTCCCTGTTTGCCTGACGATGTATGCCGACCACCTCAGGGGATACCTTCCTTCTGACCGGCGGCAGGGTTCACGCGTAAGTGGAGATGGGTGGAAGCCCAGTTTGGAGCCGTAAGACCAGAATAGTTACCCAACACGGGATGGCGGAGGGGGGGCGGCTCACCAGAGCCGCCCCCCCTCCGGCTTTCTGCCTCCATCCGCTCGCCGTCCCCGTCAGCCGGCCATGCGACGGCACTCCGCGGCGCAGCGGCGGCAGGCCTCGGCACAGATGCGGCAATGCTCGTGCATGCCAGCATGCTTCTCGCATTCCTCACCACAGAGGCGGCAGGCGGTGGCGCAGGCCCGGGCCAACGCCGCCGCGCGCCAGCGGCCGGTGGAGCTGGCGCCGGTGGAGCGGGTGCCCGACGGGCGCTGGCAGTCGCCCATCCAGGTGGACCCGTTCGACGTGCCCATCGAGGAAAAGGTGAACCTGCTCTTCGAGGCCAACGGCGCCGCCCTGGGGGTGGCGGGGGCGCGCTTCGTCACTTCGTCGCTCTTCTTTCTGCGCGAGGAAAAGACCTTCGCGTCCACCGAGGGCACCTACACCGTCCAGACCATCTACCGCACCCTCCCGCAGATGACGGTGACGGCGGTGGCCCCCGACGGCGGCGACTTCCAGGCGCGGCAGAGCACCCCCATCGCCGCCATGGGGCTGGGGTACGAGCACGTCCGCAACGCCGACCTGGTGAACAACGCCCGCAAGTGGGCCGAGGACGCCG
>JAHWJV010000405.1 GCA_019348265.1 Gemmatimonadota bacterium | reverse complement strand
CGCCCACGTGATCCCCCTGGATCCACAGGAACGGCTCGTCCTGCACGTAGGGATTCTTGGCATCCTCCAGGAAGTACTGCCGGGTGGACTCGCGGAACAGGTAGACGTGGGACTGGATCGGGTGCTTCGGCGCCTGCTCGACGGTGAGCTTGCGGTCCCGAAGGGGGATCTCCCAGCTCGGCACGTGCTCCGTGGTGTACTTGCGGTGCTCGAGCTCGCGCCCGCGCTCCAGCACCAGCGTCGTCAGCCCCTTCTCGCACAGCTCCTTCGCGGCCCACCCGCCCGAGATCCCGGAGCCGACCACGATCGCGTCGTATTCTTGGCGCTGCAGGTAAATCATGTCGAATCGCGGGACGAGGTTCGGAGCCTGCACCGGCCCGCTTCCAGACGGGTTGGCTGAGCGCCGGCGAGAGAGAGTGTAGAGCGGGTATCGCCCGCGAGCGTCCGGATCTGGAAGGAAGGGCGATCGGAACGGTCCGACCCGGTGACAGCATATTGTCGATCCACGCGGCGGTGCGAAAGTGCATCGACGGGGGCGGCTCCCGGCAAGCGTCCGTGATCTGGCGCCGGTGTGGACGAGAAACTGCTCTGGGAGAGGGCGGGGCGGGTGGGTTGGGCGACCTTTGCGACGGGGTCACCGCATCGACCACCTGTTGTCGAATGTCCTCTGCGTGATAATGTAGAGGGCGCCGGCGCCCCCGGCGCGGGGCCGGCGAGTGAAGTCGCCGCTACGCGAAGCCAGGCCCGCCTTCGCGCGCTGCTGGAGCGTCGACTCCGCGGCCGCACATCAGGATCAGTCGGCGAACGCCGAATTCCCTTGTCATTGCCGCGAGTTCTACTCGCCCGGCTGGGTGCCGATCCCCGTCGCAATAGAGCAGCCCGCGCCGCTCTCCCCACCCGCAGGAGCATCATGACCGTTGATCCGAAGCACCTCCGAACCACTCTGATCGCCTGCCTCACCTTCGCGGTGATGGTAGGCTGCGCCTCCGCGGGCGCATCGGGAAGAGGAGGCGCCGTCCCCCCGGGCACTGTGCCCGTCGGCGTCGCCGCGATCGACATCACCCCGACCGAGCCGATCCGGCTCTCCGGCTACGGGGATCGGCGCGCGCCGTCGGACAGCGTGGCGCAGCGGCTCTGGGCCAAGGCGCTGGCGTTCGGCGGCGACGGCGGCGACCCGGCGGTGCTGATCACCGTCGACCTGGTCGGCATCCCGCTGTCGATGACGGAGGAAGTCGCGCGGCGGCTGGCCCGTGCGGGGATCGAGCGCGAGCAGCTGGTCGTCAGCGCGACGCACACGCACACGGGACCGACCCTGGCCGGCGTGCTGCCGGGCATCTTCGCCGAGCCGATGTCGACTGAACAGCAGGCGGTGGTGCGACGCTACTCGGAGCAGCTGGTGACCAAGCTGGAGCAGGTCGCGCTGGCGGCGCTGGCGGATCGCCGGCCGGCGCACCTCGGCTGGAGCCAGGGCAGGGTAGGGTTCGCGGCGAACCGCCGGGTGCTGAGGGAGGGAAAGTGGACGGGGTTCGGCGTGAACCCGGAGGGTCCGGTGGATCACGACCTCCCGGTCCTGCGCGTGACCGATCCTGGCGGCGCGCTGCGCGCGGTGCTGCTCGGCTACGCGTCGCACGCCACCACGCTGGCCGGGAAGGACAACTTCGTCCACGGCGACTGGCCGGGCACGGCGAAGGAGATGATCGAGCGGCGCCACCCGGGCGCGGTCGCGCTGGTGACGATCGGCGCCGCGGCGGACGCGAACCCGGAGCCGCGCAACGGCGGGGTACCCGACGTATTGCGCCACGCGACGCAGATCGCCGATGAGGTGGACCGACTCCTGGGCGCACCGCTCCGTCCGCTCACCACCGCGCCCCGGGGGCGGCTCCGCCTGCTCCAGCTCCCCTTCGAGCGCACACCGCCGCGTCCCGAGCTGGAGCGGAGGGCGCAAAAGTCCGACGCAGAGGGCTTGCTCGCCCGTGCCGCCCTGGAGCGGCTCGGTCGCGGTGAAGCGATGCCGGCGACGGTGGCCTACCCGGTGCAGACGTGGACCTTCGGCGAGGAGCTGGCGATGGTATTCCTCGGCGGCGAGGTGGTGGTCGACTACGCCCGTCGCCTCAAAAGCGAGCTGGACGCCTCACGGCTGTGGGTCAACGCCTATTCCAACGATGTGGCCTTCTACGTGGCGTCGAAGCGGGTCATGGGCGAAGGGGGGTACGAGGTCGACCGCTCGATGCTGTTCTATGGTCAGCCCGCGCGGCTCGCGCCGGCCACGGAAGACCTGATCGTGGACGCGGTACGCGCGCTGCTGCCGCGCGACCTCGCTCGAACCGCCCGGTGACCTCGCGCACCGGCGATCCTCCCCCATCAGAGATACGGAGCATGAGCAAGCGATCCTCCCCGCCCGCGAAGTACGCGGACCTGCGCGCGGTGTTCATCAACTCGACGCTGAAGCCCTCACCGGAGCCCTCGCACACCGCGCTGCTGATGGGGGTCTCGGAGGAGATCCTGGCGGCGCAGGGGGTGGCGGTGGAGCACATCCGCGCGGCGGACTACCTGCTCGCACCCGGAGTGCAGACGGATATGACGGAGCACGGCTTCGAGCGGGACGACTGGCCGGGGATCTATGCGCGCGTGCAGTCTGCCGACATCCTGGTGCTCGGTACGCCGATCTGGCTCGGCGAGCGCTCCTCGATCTGCTCCCGGATCATCGAGCGGCTGTACGCGCACTCGGGCGAGGTGAACGATCGCGGACAGTACGTCTATTACGGGAAGGTGGGCGGCTGCATCGTTACCGGGAACGAGGACGGGATCAAGCACGTCGCCATGGGCGTGCTCTACTCGTTGCAGCACATCGGATACACCATTCCTCCGCAGGCCGACGCGGGGTGGATCGGCGAGGCGGGGCCAGGGCCGAGCTACGGCGACCAGGCCGAGGACGGCAGCCGGGTCGGGTTCGACAACGAGTTCACGCAACGCAACGTGACCTTCATGACCTGGAACCTGCTCCATCTCGCGCGCATGCTCAAGGACGCGGGCGGGATCCCGGCCTACGGCAACCAGTCGGCGGAGTGGGATGCGGGGAACCGCTTCGACAACCCGAATCCCGAGCACCGCTAGTCGCTCGACCCCCTGCGCGGTCGTTCAGCGAGCCTTACGAACCGCCTTCACCAGCTCGTCCTTCCCCATCTTGCTCCGACCGACGACCCCGAGCTCCTTCGCGCGATTGTACAGCTCGGCCTTGCTACGCGCCTCGAGGCCCTTGTTGGGATTTCCAGTCCCCTGCGTCGTCTTGTTCGGGGTCCGCCCTTCCTGGCGGCGCTGCTTGTTCACCGTTCGGGCGGCGATCTCCTCCGCGCGCTCTTCGGGAACACCGCGATCCTCGCTGCTCTCCTTGATGTGCTCGTACATCCGCTCGTCCTTGCGATTCCATCCGCGGGGCATGGCCGCCTCCTCTCCCGGGTTCGCGTTGGGTCGCCCGGTCGCGGGGTGCCACCTCCGTGCCATGTGGTGTATCACCCGACCGAAGTGCAGCAGGCGGCGGCTTTCCAACCGGGGTGCGCGGGGCGAGCTTGGTGGCGCGTCGGCGGAGTTTGGGACCTGTGGCGGGAGGATGAGATGAGCGGACCGGAGCGCCGCTGGGCGAACCCGGAGGAGCTGAGCCTGAAGCGGGCCGGACGGCTGTACGGGCGCGGTCTCACGCTGCG
>JAHWJV010000404.1 GCA_019348265.1 Gemmatimonadota bacterium | reverse complement strand
ATTCGTGGATGATGAGCCCCGCGTCGATCTCACCGCGCGCAACCGCCGGCATGATGTCGCTGTACAGCATCTCCTCACCGGTCGGGAGCGTCGGCGCGAAGATCCGCAGCAGCAGGTTCGCGGTCGTCATGCGCCCCGGGATGCCGATCCGGCCGGCGCTGAGCTCTTCGACCCCCATCTCCCTCCCGGCCACCAGTAGCGGACCGCACCCGCGCCCCAGCGCCCCTCCACTCCTGAGCAGCACGTACTCCTCGAGCAGGTAGGGTATCGCTCCGTAGGAGACTTTGGTGACGTCCAGCGTGCCCTCCTCGGCGAGGCGATTCAACGTCTCCACGTCCTCCAGCCGCTCCACGAAATGGACCCCATCGACCCGCACCAGCCCTTCCACCAGGGCGTGGAAGATGAAGGTGTCGTTGGGACAGGGGGAGAAGCCGAGGGTGAGGGTCCGGTTCATGTCACGGGGTGTTTAGACAAAAATTCTGATTTGAATCTTTAATCTTGAATGATGATCTTCCCCTCGGGGCAGGTGGCAGTCCACGCGTGCTGGATCACCACCTCCCAGGTCCAATGCACCGGATTAGAAATTCGACATTCTAAATTATTCAAAATTAGAATCGGAGTTCGGCCAGGCCCTGCACCGCCTGCGCCGCGATCGCGGCAGCCTCACGAAGCTTCCAGCGCGAGAGGTCGCGGTCCTCGACGAGGTTGCTGATACCCCGCACCTCCAGAAAAGGAATCTGGTACAGGGCGGACACGTGGGCGTAAGCTGCTCCTTCCATGCTCTCGCAGACGGCTCCGAAGCGAGCCTCCAGCTCGCCCCCGCGCGCGAGTGTACCGGAGCAGGTGGAAACCGTGACGAAAGGGCCCGCGATGGGAGCGAGGCCAGCTTGGGCGAGCCGCTCAGCCGCGCGTGCCACTAGGTCGGGGTCGAGATCGAGCTCGTTGAAGACGGGCCCGTCGGGAGGCTGCAGGAGCGGGATGCCGATGTCTCGGGTGGAGAGCCACGCCTGCGGGGCCGCGACGCCCTCGTCACCGTAGATCTCGCGCGTCGCCAGGGCTATTTCGCCCGTCCGGAGCCCCGAAGTGTGGTAGGCACCGCCGACACCGAAACCGACCACTCCGCCGACGGCCTCCGCTTCGAGCAGCGCGGTCAGGGCCTGGGCGGCGTTGGTCTTGCCCATTCCGCCGACCACCAGGAGGACGGGCGCGCCGGAGAGGGAGCCCTCCACCGCTCGCCTCCGGCCGACGGCCCTCGGCCGCGCATGCTGGATCGCGGCTTCGACCGGCTGAGCCTCGAGGTCTACGCTGCAGATGAGGGCGAGCATGCGCCAGAATCTAGCGGCTCCGCGGTCGGCGCCGAAAGTTCAGCGGTCCAGGTGCCGAAGCTTTCCCGGATTCCGGAGCGACTGTCGCTCCGCACGCAAACCCAGAGCGGAGTCGGTGAATGCGCTGGAGCAGAGTGACCATAGCCGCTGGACTGCTGCTGGTTGGAGCGTGCCGAAGCGCGCCGCCCCCAGCGCCGATTGTACCCATGCCGCCGCCCGCCCGGGTCTTCCCGGCGCCCGACACGGTGTGGACGGCTCGAGAGGCGATCGTGCTGCGTACCGCGAGCGGGGACACGCTGATCCCTCGCCCTTTCACCCGCCTGGACGTATTCGCGGCGGATTCGCTCTCGCTGCAGGTCCGCTGCGCCGGGTGCGGCGACAGCGTCGTGGGGTGGGTGGAGCGGACAGCGGTGATCCACCAGCCCATTCCGCTGGATTCAGCCGCGGGCGGGGAGCTCGCGCAGTTCGCGCTGGCCGTGCGCGCCGCCGCCATCCAGCATGACCAGGTCGCGCTGCGGCGGGTCATGGCCCTGGACTTCTCCTTCTCCGCGCTCGGAGCGTACGGCCGCGACCGCGCGCTCGCGTCCTGGTTCTCCGAGAACTTTCGCTCGCTGGACCGCGTCCCGGCGATGCTCGACGCGGGGCTGACCCTCCTCAACGGCTCCTGGGTCGCCCCACCCGGCTTCGCCACCTCCTTCGACTACCGCGGCCTTCGCCTCGGCTTCCGCCGGACGCCGGCGGAGCGCTGGGAATGGCTTTATCTGGTACAAGGGGAGAATCCGTGAGTCAGGCCGTCGGCCGTCAATCCCTGGTGGCCCGGTCACGTCGGCCGGCGGAAGCCCGGCCTCGTTCCTCCAACGAAAAGTCCCCCGCTCCAGCGTGTGGAGCGGGGGACTGACGACTGAAGGCCGCCGACTAACCCTTGTGATTCCCGACCTTGCCGGAGCGGACGAAGCCCGCGTAGCCATTGTCGGGGTTCCCGCCGCGCTTGAGGATCTTGTCGACGGTTCCCGGGCCGCGGTTGTAGGCGAGCAGCGCGAGGTTCTCGTTGCCGTCGTACTTGTCGATCAGCTGGCGGAGGTAGCCGAAGCCGATCCGGAGATTGGTCTCCGAGTTCCGCAGATCGTCGCGGGTGGTGCCGGGCTCGAGCCACTTCGCGGTGGAGGGCATGAGCTGCGTCAGCCCGACCGCGCCGACGCGGCTGGTCGCCTGGTCCTTGAAGGAGCTCTCCGCCCGAACCAGCCCGAAGGCCACGTCCGGCTCGACATCCTCGGCCACGGCCATGTCGTAGATCGCCTCCGCCAGCTCCCGGCTCAGCCCGAAGCTCGCGTTCTCCTCGATCTGGCGGGCGATGGTGCTCTCGCGAACCTGGGCAGCGCTGGACCGCGTCTGCTCCATCAACTTCCAGGTGTTGGAGACGGACGTGTCGTTCGCCGAGGGCATCGCGGACCTCGCGCTGACTCTGGACGTCGAGATGGTCCTGACGATCGGGGCGCTGGCGTGAGGCTCGAGCACGGCGGTGTCCGCCTCACCCTGCCGACCGGGTGGGAGGCGCGCGCCCGGCTGCAGCCGAGCAACGTGCCGGGCCGCCGGGGCAACCTGGTGCTGCACGCCGCGACGATCCCGCTGCCGGCGGACCGCGGCGACTTCGGCAGCGGCGTCGTCGAGACGCTCGCGTCGGCCCCGATCGGCGACCTGCGCGAGCTGCACGCCACGCTCGACCGCGTCATCGCCGGCGCGGAGAGCCACGACGGCGTCGTCGACCCGTCCCTGGTGCGCGCGCTCGCCGGGCTGGAGGAGGCCGACGGCGTAGAAGGCGAGTTCGCAGGGTTCCTCACCGACATCGCGTCCGCGGTGGCCGCGGTGGTGGAGACCGCGCCGTGGAGACGCGAGCTGGCGGAGGCGATCCTGCGGTGGGGAGGGGAAGGCATCCGCACGCGGCGCCTGGAAGCGGCGCTGGACGCGGAATCCGCCCCCGATGTCGAGGGGCTTCTCCGCGGCTTCGCGGGAGACGTCGCGCGCCTCCGCGAGCTGGCTCGTGACCTTCCCGCGCCGGTCGCCGACCCCGCGCTGCTCGACGACCCCGACCGCCTCGGGGAGCTGGAGGCGCTCGCCGCGCGCGCGCCGGCGCCGGCCGTGGAGGCGGTGTCGCCGAGACGCGCCGCGGCGGACGCCGCCGTCCCTGCCGAGGCCGATGCCGCGGCTGCGGGCGAGACCAGCGCGTCGACCGCGGAGGGCACGCCCGCGCCCGAAGGTGCGACCGACATCCCGCCGCCGCGCCCCGAGACCTGAGGGCGCGGAGGCGTGAGCATCTACCGTCGGGGGCCGGCGCCCGCGAACACGTGTCCGCACTGCCGCGAGGCACTCGTCGCCGTCGAGGCCGCGCCGGGC
>JAHWJV010000403.1 GCA_019348265.1 Gemmatimonadota bacterium | reverse complement strand
ACTTGAAGAGGAAGGGAGTCAGCATCGCGAACAGCGTCGAGGCGATCGCCATCGCGACGCTCGCCGCGAACTCGCGCCGGTGCGGGCGCACGAAGGAGGCGAGGTAGCGGAGCCGGCGTGCGCTCTGGCGCATCGACGGCAGCGGGACCGCGGTGGAGGAGACCGCCTCGCCGTCGCCGCGGCGCGCCCCGCTCATGCCAGGCCGCCCGTCGTGTCGCGGGCATGCTCTGCCGCCTCGACCTCGGGCTCGAGCAGGAACTCGCGCCGCGCGGCCCGCTGCTCGTGGACGAGCTGGTAGGTCTCGTTGCGCGAGATCAGCTCGTCGTGCGTGCCCTGCTCGACGATCCTCCCGCCGTCGAGCACGACGATGCGGCCGGCCTGCCGGATCGTGCTCAGCCGGTGCGCGATGACGACGGCGGTGCACCCGGCGAGCAGCCGGCGCAGGCCGTCCTCGCGCCGTAGCGAGGCGGTGATGTCGCGCAGCAGCAGCACCGTGCGCCCGCCGACCTCGCGGCGGGTCGCCTCGACGCAGCCGTGCGGCGCGATCGGCACCTGCGCCGGTGCGGCGTCGGACGCGGCGCGGTGCTCCGCCTTGACCTGCGTGATCTTCAGCGCGACAGCCTCGGGCGCGGCCTTCTCCACGACGGAGATACGGGCTTCGGGCGCGGCGACTTCGGCCGGCTTCGCCTCGGTCGCGCTGAGCGCCGGGGCCGACAGGAGCAGTACCGACAGGGAAAGGATCAGGCGGCGCATGTTGGTCTCCTGCATGCGGTGGGTGAAGAGTGGACTCCCATGAACAACGCAAGAAGTGTAGCAATGAGCGGCAGCAGGGGCAGGTCATCGGCCCTCCGAGTGGCGCCGCGCCGGAGGAGGCGTCGGTGGCTGGCGCCGATCATACCAATTCGTAGGCAAGCGGCGCCTGCGCTGATATCCTAATGTCGACGGCTCCGGCGGAAGCGTACCAGGCGCACACGCCGCGATGCGTCCGCCGCCGCGCTTCCTGGTGGATCCCTGACCGTGAGACCCTTCACCCGAGGCCCCGCATGCAGCAAGAGAACCCGGCAGCGCGCCGCTATGTCCTGCTTCCCCTCGCACTCGCCGCGCTCGCGGCGTGCGCTCCCTCCGGCGGCGCCGCGCCCGGCAACCAGCCCGCGCCGGTGAGCGTGGCCCACACCATCATCCCGGTACCGGTCGAGGTGCGTCTCACCTCCGGGGAGCCCTTCGCCATCACCGCGGCGACGAGCGTGCGGGTGCAGCCCGGCGCGCCGGAGGTGCGGCGCATCGCCGAGCGGCTGGCGCACAATCTTCGCCCGGCCACGGGCTTCCCGATCCCGGTGACCGCGGCCGAAGGTCCAGCCGCCGGCGCGATCGCGCTTCGGCTGGGCGGGGACGCGGCGATGGGCGAGGAAGGATACCGGCTCGAGGTCACCACCGACGGTGCGACTCTGACGGCCAACCAGCCGGCGGGGCTCTTTCGCGGCATCCAGACCATCCGGCAGCTCCTCCCGCCGGCCATCGAAGCGGAGCTCAACGTCCGGCGGCCGGGCGGATACACGCTTCCCGCCGGCGTGATCGTCGACCGGCCGCGCGCGCTTCCGGTGGCGCGGCGGCATGCTCGACGTGGCGCGGCACTTCATGCCGAAGGAGTTCGTCAAGAAGTACATCGACCTCCTCGCGCTCCACAAGATGAACACCTTCCACTGGCACCTCACCGAGGACCAGGGGTGGCGCATCGAGATCCGCTCGCGGCCGCGCCTCACCGAGATGGGGGGGAGCACCGAGGTGGGGGGAGGCCCCGGCGGCTTCTATACGCAGGCCGAGTACTCGGAGATCGTCCGCTACGCGCAGGAGCAGTACATGATGGTGGTACCGGAGATCGACATGCCGGCGCACACCAACG
The DNA here is from genome assembly GCA_019348265.1 of Gemmatimonadota bacterium. Taxonomy (GTDB): domain Bacteria; phylum Gemmatimonadota; class Gemmatimonadetes; order Longimicrobiales; family Longimicrobiaceae; genus JAHWJV01. Next base: position 1,857 of record JAHWJV010000403.1, on the reverse strand, counting down.
CCATGCTTCTGCCGTACCCGGAGCTGAGCTGCGGCAAGCGGCCCCCGGCGCCGTATACCGGCACCGAGGTCGGCTTCAGCGCCCTCTGCCCCGAGAAGGAGGAGACCTACCGGCTGGTGGAAGACGTGGTCCGGGAGATCGCGGCTCTGACCCCTGGCCCCTACATCCACATGGGCGGCGACGAGGTGGAGGCGCTGACGCACGCGCAGTACGTCGGCTTCGTCGAGCGGGTGCAGGACATTATCACGCGCGCGGGGAAGCGGATGGTCGGCTGGGAGGAGATCACCAAGGCGCGCCTACTTCCCACCACGATCGCGCAGCAGTGGAAGAGCGACTCCGCGGCGGCGGCGGTCCAGCACGGCGCAAAGCTGATCCTCTCTCCGGCGAGCCGCGTCTATCTCGACATGAAGTACGATGCCGCGACCGAGCTGGGGCTCAACTGGGCCGGAACGGTCGACGTGAGCGACGCCTACGGCTGGGATCCGGCGACCTTCATGCGCGGCGTCTCCGAGACCGACGTAGTCGGCGTCGAGGCGCCGCTCTGGTCGGAGTCGATCAAGAACCTCTCGGCCGCCCACTACCTCGCGTTCCCCCGTCTGCCGGCGGTCGCCGAGATCGGCTGGAGCCCCGCAGCGGCGCGGGACTGGGAGAACTTCCGCGTCAGACTGGCCGCACAGGCCCCGCGCTGGCGCATCCTCGGGATCAACTACTATCGCTCGCCGCAGGTGCCGTGGGCTCCGGAAGGCGCGGCCGGGCGGTAAGTTCCGGAGGACCGTCTGCACCACCGCGAATCAGCGTCCCAGGCGCCGGCCGCGAGAGCGGCGGCGGCGAGCCGCCCCGCCACGCACGTGTAGCAGAGCTGGCCTGTTCGGTTCGCCTGCTACAGGTGTGGCGGGGCGGCTTGCAGCGTGCGTTCTGCTGCCATGAACCGTTATAGCCCGGCCGCCATCTGAAGCAGAAACTGTATCTGCGGAGGAACGGACCGGCGGCGGGGGGTGCAAACCCCGGGACGCGCGGGGAGATCCCTCGCCTGGCCAGACGAAACATCGGGATCAGGAGAACGTATGTCGCAGGTCAATCAGAAATCGTTTCGTACGGCCGCAACGCTCTGTACCGCCGCAGTTCTGTCGCTCGGTACGAGTGGCTGCATGATGGGTGGGATGGCCGGGATGGCTCCGGCCATGATGGAGGCGCATTCGGCGATGCACCACTTCAACACGGCCGTCCACATGAGTGAGATCGAGGACGCGCAGATGGCGATGAGCAAGGCCTCCGACGCGCAGGTTCGAATTCGCGCAGCGGATGGTCACGGAGCATACCACGGCCATGCAGCGCGAAGAGCAGATGATGGCCGGCATGGGGTTGGGGATGATGAACCGCGGCGGCACCGCGAACGCCGGGGCCGGGATGGCGATGGACATGGGGCGCATGCGCACCATGCTGATGGAGCACCCACACAGCCGCGCGATGATGGAGGACCACATGCGGGCCATGCAGATGCTGCAGGGCCTGAGCGGGATGGCGTTCGACCGCGCCTACATGCAGAACCAGGTCGCCATGCACCGCTATGCCCTGGAGAATGTCGATCGCATGATGGCTCATATGGGGATGACGCCCGGCGGCTCATCAATGTCCGGGCACGGCGGCGCGGGCATGAACGGTGGCAACATGGATGGGGGAACGAGTGGCCGCATGGACGGCGGGATGAAGGGTGGGATGCAGGGGATGATGATGATGGAAAAGAACAACCGGGCCATGATTGCTTCTCACCTGCAGATGGCTCAGCAGATGATGGGCTCCATGCGCTGAGCCCTCGGGCTTTGAGGGGCTACCGTGCGGAAGCGCGCCGTAGCCCCT
>JAHWJV010000402.1 GCA_019348265.1 Gemmatimonadota bacterium | reverse complement strand
CGGCGCCGGCGGCGCTGACCGATGGTCTCGCTGCTCTGGAAGCCATCATCCACGAGGCTGCCAGGCGAGGTCAGGCGGCCTGAGGCGTGCGGAAGCGCCAGACGTGCGCCGTCTTGATGTCCGCGTCCTCCAGCGAGCGGGTCACGGGGACGCGATACGTGGCGAGCGCTTCGAGCTTCTCCCGGGGCAAGTAGCTCCGGCCCGGATCGCCGATGAGCTTTTCCCCTGGCTCGATGCCCCCGTCCGCCGAGTCGCCTCACTGGACACCTGGGTCGCCTACGCTCCCCAGCTCGAGCGCGCCATCCTCCCCGAGGCCGAAGACGTCGCGGCCGCGATCGAGAAGCTGAAGGAATACTGACGGATAGGGAACAGGGAACAGCGGGAAAACAGGAGGGCCGCCATCAATCGTGATGGCGGCCCCTGCTCTCTTTATCCCGCTGTTCCCTGTTCCCTGTTCCCTATCTTCTCACATCGTATGCGCGGTCAGCTCACCGCATACGATTGGCGCACCGCCGTCGCCGTGGTAAGAGATGAGGTGCTGGCCATCCATGACGGTGGTGGCGTCGATGGGGAGGGTGGTTTCGGCGGTGCCGCTACCGTCGGCGCCGGCGGTGATGTCCGGGAGCGGGTGGACGGGGGCGCCCATGGCGGCGCAGGTGCCGGAATGAATGTGCCCGGGGTGTGCGCCGGGGGTCACGCCGGTGAGCTGCACCTGAACCTGCGTCTGCGCGGCGTTGGGCGTGAGAGTCGCCTGGCCCGATGCGCCGGATGTCCCCACCGCCTGGAGGGCGACGGTAGTCGGCATGGCGGCCATCGCCCCCTCGGAGGTGGACTCGGCCGGTCGTGCGGCGGTGGCGGTATCGGACATCGCCGCGGTGTCACCTTCACCCTCCCCGCCGCCGCAGGCGGTGAGTGCGATTGGGAGCGCCAGCAGGAGCCATCCTCGATTGCTCTTCATGGTTCCTCCAGAAGTGTGAGTGGCGGTGCGGTCGCACCGACGTGTCAAGCCGCCCCGACCACGGCGGCACCCCGAACCAGCCGACCCGAGCGCTGCGTCGCGCGGCGTAGTCGCCGCCCAGCGTCCGGCGTCAGCTCGTCCGGTCCGAGTCGCCAGGTCCAGTTTGCACTCGTCGTGCCTGGCGTATTCATTCTCGCCTCGCTCCCCATCCCGAGCACGTCCTGCACAGGGACGATGGCCAGATCCGCGAGGGAGCCCAACACCAGCTCGACGAGCAGCCAGTGCGGGTCCGCGCACCGCCGTCCGATGCGCCGCCAGACCTCGCCGCGCTCTTCCTTCGATGCCTTCCCCCACCATCCTGCGAGGGTGTCGTTGTCATGCGTGCCGGTATAAACCACCGACTGCCGCGGGTAGTTCTCCGGCAGGTGCGGGTTCGCCGGCACGCCGTCGAAGCCGAACTGGACCACCCGCATTCCGGGGAGGTCGAGCTCGGCGCGCAGCGCTTCCACCTCGCGAGTGATGAGGCCCAGGTCCTCCGCGACGATCGGGATGGGCCCGAGCTGCCTATGGAGAGCCTTGAAGAGATCCGCGCCCGGCCCCTTCCGCCAGCGGCCGTGCACGGCCGTCTCCTCGGTCGCCGGGATCTCCCAGTAGGACTCGAAGCCCCGAAAGTGGTCGACGCGCACCACGTCCACCCAGGAGAGGGTGCGGCGGAAGCGCTCCGCCCACCATTCGTAGATGCGCTCCGCCGCGGTATCCCAGCGGAAGAGCGGGTTACCCCAGCGCTGGCCCGTGTCGCTGAAGTAGTCCGGCGGAACGCCGGCCACCACCAAAGGGCGGCCGGCATGATCCAGCTCGAAGAGCTGCCGGTGGGCCCAGACGTCGGCGCTGTCGTGCGCCACGAAGATCGGGATGTCGCCGATCACGCGAACGCCGCGCGAATGCGCGTAGGCGCGCAGCGCCCCCCATTGCCGATCGAAGAGAAACTGCTCGAACTCCCGGAACTCGATCTCTTCAGCGAGGTCACGTGTGGCGCGCCGCATCGCCGCGGGCTCCCGGTCGCGGAGCTCCGGCTCCCATTCCGTCCAGAGAGCGCCCTGGTGGGCGTCTCGGATCGCGCGAAAGAGCGCGTAGTCGGCCAGCCAGCCGGCGTTCGCCGCGCGGTACACCTTCAGCTCGGCGGCGAGACCCGGGTTCGCCCCTTCGTCCAGATTTCGATGGGCCAGCCGCAGGCGCTCGCCTTTCCAGCGGCTCACCCGCCCGAAGTGGAGCGGCTCCCCGGCGAGCTCGGACGCGACGTCTCCCTCCTCGAGTAGACAATCCTGGACGAGTGCGTCGAGGCTCACCAGGAATGGGTTACCCGCCACGGCCGACAAGCCATTGTACGGCGATCCTCCCTCGTCCACCGCGACCAGGGGGAGGATCTGCCAGTAAGCCTGTCCGGCGTCCGCGAGCCAGTCAACGAATTGATGCGCTGCGGGTCCCAGGTCACCGATCGGACCGCCAGGGAGGGAGGTGGGGTGGAGGAGTACGCCGCTTGCCCGGATTCCGAAAACTCCGCTCACCAGCCCCTCCCGCTACAGCACATAGACCACCTCGGCCGCCCGTAGATCCACCTTGTCCGGCGGCGGCTCGCCCCCCTCCGGACACTCGTTCCTGCAGATGCGGAAGAGGCGCGTTCCCACGCGCGCTTCCTCCGGCAGCTGAACGACGAACCAGTTGTTCGGGTTCTTGTTGATCAGAACCCAAGCGCGGCCGGCGCTCGTGCGCCGCTCCAGCAGGAGCACGTCGCCGAACAGACCCCACGGCGTGTGCAGCAGCGGTTCGCCCTGCAGCTCCGGCCGGGAGAGCTTGAGCCTGTTCACCCGCGTGATGAACGGCGTCAGGTCGAAGGAGGGCTGCTCCCAATCCTCGGGCATGCTCTCCACGACATTCACCTGCTTCCGGAAGCCGTACTCGTAGCCGGCCGGCATCATCACACCAGCGGAGAAACCGGCGGAGAAGGCGTAGCGCTGACGCTGTACGCCCTCGTGCCCCTCCGTCTCGCCCGCGAGCCGCGGCGTGTCGTGCGACTCCGGGAAGGCGACGGACGGGGCGATCTCATGAAACCGGGCGTTCTGCTCGAGAGGCCACGTCTCGTTGAAATCCCACCACTTGCTGGAGTTGAAGATGTAATCGAATCCAGCCTCGCGGAGCGACGCGATCGCCTCGACGGGCCCGCCCAGCGTTTCGGCAAAGAACTCGACTTCCGGATCTACCTTGCGGGCCTCCGCGATGAGGTAGCGCCAGAGAGGCGCGGGCACCTTGTACGCGGCGTCGCAGCGGAAGCCGCGAAAGCCAAGCTCCAGAGAGTCGCGGACGAGCTCGGCCCAGTAATCCCAGAGCGCCTGCCGATCCGTGGAGCCCTCGTTGTCGATCTCCGCGAGATCGCCCCAAACAGTGATCTTCGAGGGGTCGTCGGGATCGGTGACGAACGGACTGACCAGCTCGCCGGCCTCGTCCAGCACACCGTCGGGGTCTGCGGCGAGCTGCGCCGCCGTCGCGGCGCTCATCGTCGCGGTGAATCCCGAGAACGCCGAGGAGTATCTCGCCGTCAGCGCCTGCGGAGGGAGGAAGTGCTGCTTCGTCACCCGCTCCACGCTGGCGCCCGGGGCGAGCACGACGATGTACGACCCGGGCACGACGTCGCCCGCGCGCGGTGCGGCCGCGGCCGGAGGCGGCGCCGCGACGGGGGCGGCCAGCGCCACCACCGCAAGCGCGGCGAGGACGAACCTGCGGGCGGTTCGGGTCTTGGAGGGCGGCATGTCATCTTTCCAAC
>JAHWJV010000401.1 GCA_019348265.1 Gemmatimonadota bacterium | reverse complement strand
GAGATCGAGCGGATCGATCACGAGCTGATAGAGCTGATCAAGGAGCGCGTGGAGCTCGCGCGTCGGGTAGGCATCGCCAAGCGCGAGCACGGCCTGCCCATCCTCGACCCCGCTCGCGAGGCGGCGATCGTCCGCCGCGCCGGCGAGCTCGCCCGCGGCGCCGGCCTCGCCGACGAGGACGTGCGGTACCTCTTCTGGCACCTGATCGGGCTCTCCAGAAGGGCGCAGATGGAGGAGGGGTGAGAAGGCCATCGGCTATCGGCTATCGGCTATCGGTGTCTGGGTGGCCGGGGTAGCGGATGAACCGGACGGCGCGTAATTTGTTCTACCTTTTTCGCACCTATGCAGTTGCGACCGATAGCCGATGACCGATAGCCTTTACGGTTACACTCCGGGCGGCAAAGACTCCGGCACCGTCAAGAGCAAGGGAAAGCCCACGCTGCACCTCGAAGAGGGGCGGGAGGTGATCCCTATCCGGGCGCGTAAGCCGGAGTGGCTGAAGGTTCGGGCGCCGGGCGGCGCGAACTACCTGCGGCTGCAGAAGCTGATGCGGGAGCGGGGCCTCCACACGGTGTGCGAGGAAGCCCACTGCCCCAACATCGGCGAGTGTTGGGAGTCGGGAACGGCGACGTTCATCATCCTCGGCGACGTCTGCACCCGCGCGTGCAAGTACTGCGCGGTGGCGCACGGCCTCCCCTCGGAGCTGGACATCGACGAGCCGCGTCGGGTCGCCGAGACAGTGGTGACGATGGGCCTCGAGCACGCGGTGATCACCTCGGTAAACCGCGACGAGCTTCGCGATGGCGGTGCGGCGATCTACGCGGAGACCATCCGCCAGGTGCACGCGCGCATGCCCGGATGCTCCGTCGAGGTGTTGATCCCCGACTTCAAGGGCAAAGAGGAGGCACTTCGCCTGGTAGTCGAGGCGAAGCCGGAGATCCTCGCACACAACGTCGATACGGTGGAGCGGCTCGTGCGTTCCGTCCGCCCCGGGGCCCGTTATTGGCGGAGTATATCGCTGCTCGGCGCGGTGAAGCGCCTCGACCCCGGGATGCTGACCAAGAGCGCGATCATACTCGGGATGGGCGAGACGGAGGAGGAGATCTACCAGACGATGCGCGACCTGCGGGAGGGCGCGGTGGACATCCTCACCCTGGGGCAGTACCTGCGCCCCTCCGCCCACCACATCCCGCTCGACCGCTGGGTGACTCCGGAGGAATTCGCTCGCTGGAAGGAGATCGGCGAGCGGGAGGTCGGCTTCCAGCACGTGGAGTCGGGGCCGCTGGTGCGCTCGTCATACCATGCCAAGGAGCAGGCGCGGCAGATCGAGGCTGGCGGTCCGGGACGCATTACGGAGATCCTGGAAGCGGACGTGGACGGAACGGTGGAGATCGACTCGGTCGAGGTGGAGGCGCGCCAGCTCGCGGCGCCGCCCGCCCGGCTGATCCAGATGGGTAGCCTGTAACCCTTCCCTAGCGATACAGATGGCTGAAACGCAAACGAAGAAGGCGACCAAGATCGTCGCTGAGGCGGAGGACCAGGCGCCCGAGGCCGCCGCGGACAATGGTGTTCCCGGCGATTACGCCAACTCGCCCTCCGCTCCGCCGCAGGACTCCAGCTGGGAGCGCGAGGCGAAGCCTCATCTGACCAGCCGGGAGCGGCTCCAGGACCTCGGCGAGGAGGAGCTTCGCCGCATCATGTACGACATGCTGCTGGCGCGCCGCTTCGAGGAGAAGGCCGCAGAGGCGTACTCGGTCGCCAAGATCGGTGGATTCTGCCACCTGTACATCGGTCAGGAGGCGGTCGCCATCGGCGCCATCCACGCGCTCCGCGAGGACGACTACGTGATGACGGCGTACCGCGAGCACGTGCACGCCCTCCAGAAGCGCGTCGACCCGAACGCGATCATGGCTGAGCTGTACGGCCGCTCCGGCGGCTGCTCCGGCGGCAAGGGCGGCTCGATGCACATGTTCTCCGCCGAGCACAACTACCTCGGCGGTCACGGCATCGTCGGCGGCCAGATCCCGCTCGCGCTCGGCGTCGCGTGGAAGATCAAGTACCGCAAGGAAGACCGCGTGATGCAGGTCTACCTGGGCGAGGCGGCGGTGAACCAGGGCGCCTTCCACGAGTCGCTCAACATGGCGGCCCTCTGGAAGCTCCCCCTCCTGGTGATCGTGGAGAACAACCGCTTCGGCATGGGCACCGCCTGGGAGCGCGCGTCCTCGCTGTACGACATCTCACAGAAGGCCAGCGCCTACGCGATGCCGTCGGCGATCGCGGACGGCATGGACGTGCTCGACATGTACCGCGTGACCAAGGAAGCGGTCGCCCGCGCCCGCGCCGGTGAGGGCCCGACGCTGATCGAGGCCCGCACCTACCGCTTCGTCGGCCACTCCATGTCCGACCCGGTGCACGGCGTCTACCGCACCAAGGAGGACGTCGAGGTGGCCAAGCTCAACGATCCGATCCGCATCTACGCCAACCTCCTCGCCGAGCTGAACATCCTCTCGCAGGAGGAGCTCGAGAAGATCGATGCCGAAGTGAAGCAGATCTCGGAACAGTCGCTCGAGTTCGCCGACAAGTCCCCGGAGCCCGACCCCGCCGAGCTGTACCGCGACATCTACGCGGAAGAGGACGTGAACGGGCGGCTCTACTTCGATGGACGCCGCTGAGCCGCTCTTCCCCATGACCACCCTGGCTATCAGCTATCGGCTATCAGCTATCAATCCCCACCAACGGGGTGATCGCTGGGCTGGACTGATAGCTGATAGCCGATAGCTGATAGCCCATGGCTGTTATCACGTATCGCGAGGCGCTGAACCAGGCCCTCGCCGAGGAGATGGACCGGGACCCGGACGTCTTTCTGATGGGCGAGGAAGTGGGCGTCTACAACGGTGCCTACAAGGTGTCGAAGGGGTTGCTCGACCGCTTCGGGGAGATGAGGGTGGTGGACACGCCCATCACGGAGCTCGGCTTCGCCGGGCTCGGCGTCGGCGCCGCCATGTCGGGGCTGCGGCCGGTCATCGAGTTCATGACCTGGAACTTCTCCTACCTGGCGACGGACCAGATCTGGAACTCGGCCGCCAAGCTCCTCTCCATGAGCGCGGGTCAGTTCAAGGTCCCGGTCACCTTCCGCGGCCCCAATGGAGCCGCGCTGCAGCTCGCCGCGCAGCACTCGCAGGCGCTGGAAGCCATCTACGCGCACTTCCCCGGGATGAAGGTGGTCGTCCCTGGTACGCCGGCGGACGCCAAGGGGCTCCTCAAGGCCGCCATTCGCGACGACGACCCGGTCTGCGTCTTCGAGGGTGAGATGCTCTACAACATCAAGGGTGAGGTCCCGGAGGACGAGGACTACATCGTCCCGCTCGGGGTGGCCGACGTGAAGCGCGCCGGAAGCGACGTGTCGATCATCACCCACGGGAAGATGGTCCACACCTCGTTACAGGCGGCGGCGGCGCTCGAGAAGGACGGTATCGATGCCGAAGTGCTCGACCTGCGCAGCCTCCGCCCGCTCGACGTAGACGCGATCCTGGCGACCGTGGCCAAGACGAACCGGGTGGTGCTCGTGGAGGAGGGCTGGCCGTACGGCGGCATCACCGCGACCGTCGCGGCGCTGATCCAGGAGGAGGCCTTCGATCACCTCGACGCGCCGATCCTGCGAGTCACCCAGGCCGACGTGCCGATGCCCTATGCCAAGAACCTAGAGCGCATCGCCAAGCCCGGGGTGGAGCATGTGGTCGACAAGGTGAACAAGGTACTCTACAGATAGTTTTGAGT
>JAHWJV010000400.1 GCA_019348265.1 Gemmatimonadota bacterium | reverse complement strand
TCGCTGCGTCTCGCTCAGCCGGGAAGCGGGAGCCGCTTCCGAAGCTTCGCGTAGGTAGAAACGAGGCGATAGAGCGGCGAGCTGCGCGAGCAGCCCGCCACAGTGCCGTCGGCGAGGGCGGCGAGAAAGCTCTCGCGGGAGCACTCGAACGCCGGCATCACGACGTACCCGCTCCCGATCTCCGCGAGCGTGTGGGCATCGGATCCGGCGCCGTGCAGCTTGCCCCGCGCGTCGGCCCAGCTCCGCGCCCTCGCGTTGACGGATTCGGTCAAGCAGCGCGAGTTGTGCACTTCCACGACGTCGATGAGATCCGCGAGCGCGTCGAGGTGCTTGTCGCCGGCGCCGGAGCGAGCGACGTCGAAGGGGTGCGGGATGTAAACGACGCCGCCCTGCGCGCGGATCCGCTCGCACGTCTCCCGGGCCGGCGTCCGCTTCGGGATGAGCTCTCGGATGAAGAGGCCGATCACGTCGAACCCTTCGCGCGTCTTCACCTCCTCCCCGACGATGATCCGGCCGGGAGCGGCAGCGTGCAGCGCGAGGGCCGTCCCGATCTGGTTGTGATCAGTGATGGCGAGGCGGTCGATCCCGCACGCCGACGCGACGCGCAGGATCTCATCGGGGTCGCTGAGGCAGTCGAACGAATGTCGGGTGTGCGAGTGGAGATCCACCCGCAGCCGTGACGAAGCAGGCGCGGCCTCAGCCATTGCCGTCCGCTTCCGGGCGCGTCTGGATGAAAGCCCACGCCGCCCGGGCGCGGGATTCGAGATCCTCCTTTGAGCCGTCGTTCTCGATCACCAGGTCCGCTCGCTGGCGCTTCTCGGCCGCGGGCATCTGCGCCGTGATCATTCGGTCGGCCTGCTCCGGGGCGAGCCCCCGATCGCGCACGATCCTCTCGCGACGCACCGCTTCCGGCGCATCTACCAGCACCACCACGTCGAACTCGTCCTCCAGCCCCGCCTCGAAGAGGAGCGGGATGTCGGCGATGACCGTGGCCGCGCCCGCCCGCTTCAGGCGGCGGTACTCCTGATCTCGCAGTTCGGCTATGGCGGGGTGGAGGATCGCTTCGAGCGCGGCGCGCTCCGCCGGGTCGGCAAAGACGATCTCGCGCAGCGCCGAGCGATCCAGCGCACCGCCAGCGTCGAGAACGCCGGGGCCCCAGCGCTCGACCACAGCGCGGAGAGAGGGCGTCCCCGGTTCGACGACGAGGCGCGCGAGCCGGTCTGCGTCCACCAGTTCCGCGCCGAGAGAAGCCCATATTCGCGCCACGGTGGATTTGCCGGAGCCGATGTTGCCCGTGAGCCCCACCTTGAGCATCCGGATCGCGTGAAAACGGAGGAGCGCGTGGAACGTGGGGGACGGCGGAAGGTACCGAAGCGGCTCGACCGCGGCAACGGAGCCGCGGCCTGCGGCGAGGCTCAGATTCCGCCGGCGTGCAGTGGCGGGGAGAGGATGTCGTCCTCGGTGTGGGGAGCGCGATCGGGCCCGGCAGACCCGACCCGGAGCATCCAGGTGTCCCGCGCGTAGAAGTAGCGGGTGCCCCATGCATCGACGGCCGCGTCCGCACCGCCGAAATGCCGGGTGAGGAACTCCGGGAGCTTCGCGCTGGAGGGAATGTCGTGGCCTCTCGATTTCTCGGCGTTCAGGGCGCGAGCGATCTCACCGACGCGCGATCGGGTCAGCCACTCGTACGCGGGGTCCAGCGCGAACGACGCGTACGGCTGGGCGCGCTTCCGGAACTCCGGGTTCGCGAACAGCGAAAGCATCAGGAACAGCATGGCGAGCCGCCCCATAATACACCTCCTGCCGGTCTCCTCCGACCCCACCTTCGAGGGCGGTGTCGGCTGGGATCACCTGCGAAACGATGAAAAGGTTTATCGACGCGGAACGATTTTCACCCTGGCCGTCGACCCGATCAGACGCGAGCGGCACCGCGGCCTCGTGGCGGGCCAGCGGCCGAATGCGCTTACGCTTACTGGGTTTTCGAGCCACAGGGGGTGGCTGCAGCCGGCTGAATGGTCGCGATCGACCACCTCGCGCGTCGCCTGGGCGGGTCGTGTAAGGGCCAGAAGCATACCACACCGGCGATCGGCCGCCTGGCGGGGAGAGGCGGCCATCGAGCGGAAGACGAAGGAATGGGCGGTGTGGTCGTGGCTCGGGGGTCCCACTTGAAGATGACCCGCTTCTCATCCGCCCGGTCGTGGCCGTCGATGTCAGAGAAGAGGACGACGTTCTGGCAGGCGGACTCGATGGCGCGGGACTGACGTGCAGAAACGCGACTGCCCACGGGGCGAGAGAGCAGACGAGGACCAGCCTGGACGTTCGCGGCGTCATGGCGCGTGCAGTGATGGGTGCGGATGGAGTCGGAAGAAGGCGAGCAGGTCTGAGGTTCCCGCGTCGTTCCGGCCGTTGCGGCGGTTGACGATGGGTCCTCTCGCACCTTATACAATAGAGCCGGCATCCACCATACGGCGGGTGGATGCCGGTGTTTGCGGGCGGCGCATCTCTGCACCTCGACGGGCCATGGCCACGAAGACGACACCGAAGCCGAAGCCGGGCCTCGACCTCGAGTCGGTGCTCGGTTATTACCGCACGATGCTGCTCGCCCGTCGGCTCGACGACAAGGAGATCCAGCTCAAGCGGCAGAACAAGATCTACTTCCAGATCTCGGGCGCGGGACACGAGGCGATCCAGGTGGCCGCGGCGGCCCACGCGCGTCCCGGCTATGACTGGTTCCACTTCTACTATCGGGACCGCGCTTTCGACCTGGCCGTGGGTGGCACCGCTCTGGAGCATCTCCAGCAGGGGGTGGGCGCGGCGGCGGACCCGTCTTCCGGCGGTCGCCAGATGCCGTCGCACTGGGGCCGGCGCGACCTGAACGTGGTCTCGGCCTCCTCACCGACCGGAACGCAGTTCCTGCATGCCGTCGGCACCGCCGAGGCGGGAGTTCGCGCGCTGAAGACGGGCGACAGGGATCTTATCCGGACGGTGCAGGCGAAGGAGGACGAGGTCTCGTTCGTGACCACAGGCGAGGGGACCACATCGCAAGGCGAGTTCTGGGAGAGCCTGAACAGCGCATCCAACCTGAAGCTGCCCGTCGTCTACATCGTGGAGGACAACGGGTGGGCGATCTCGGTGCCGGTCGAGGTGAATACCCCGGGCGGGAAGATCTCCAGGCTGGTCGCGTCCTTCCCGGATCTGCTGGTCATCGAATGCGACGGCACGGACTTCGTGGAGAGCTACGAGGCGGTCGGGCGGGCCGTGGCGCACGCGCGGGCTCGCAAGGGGCCGGCGCTGGTGCACGCACACGTCATTCGTCCATACTCGCACTCGCTCTCCGACGACGAGCGGTCGTACAAGACCGAGGCGATGCGCGGCGAGGAGCAGCTCCGCGACCCGATCACGCGTGCGGCCGAGCTGCTCGTGCAGGAGTACGGCGTCTCCCGCGAGGAGCTGGAAGAGGTGGCGGAGTCGGTGCGGAAGGAGCTGAACGCCGCCGCCGATGAGGCTCTGGAGTCACCGCAGCCGGACCCGTCGACGGCCATGCTGTACCTGTTCTCGCCCGACGTGGACCCCACGGCCGAGCAGTTCGACACCGAGGACGACCCCCGGCCGTCGGGCGGCGAGACCACGATGGTGGACCTGATCAACGCCACGCTGCGCGACGAGATGCGCCGCGACCCGCGGATCCTGGTGTTCGGCGAAGACGTGGCCGACGTCAGCCGCGAGGAGATGATCAACGACGTCAAGGGCAAGGGCGGCGTCTTCAAGGTGACGGCCGGCCTGCAGCGCGAGTT
>JAHWJV010000003.1 GCA_019348265.1 Gemmatimonadota bacterium | reverse complement strand
CGCACGACACCCTCCAGGAGACGGCTCCGCGCGCGCCACCCTCGGGCGTATGCGTCCAGCGTCAGGACGCGGAGCGAATCCACGGCGGCCGCTCCTCCTTTCTCGGCGCTCGCTCGCGCACGGCCTATGTAGCGGTCCCGCTGCACGCAGATGTTCGCCAGGATCGTGTCCAGGTTCTCCACCCGCGGTGTCGAGTCCTGATCCTCCAGCTCCGCCACCAGGTGCACGGAGAGCCCCCGCAGATTCACCTCCTCTCCGACGTCCGCGACGAGGAACGCGTCCCCATAGACGGTCCCGTGGCTTGGCCCATCCGAGCATGCCCCCAGGAACGCCAGAGCGACGAGGGCGAGCCGTCGTGTGAGATTCATCAGGCCCTATCGAGCGGGGAAGGGAACGAGCGCGCGAGCCGAATGTAATCGCTTCCCGGGCGGCTGAAAATGAGCCGTCGCGGGCAAGGTCTTTGCACGGAGCCCGACCCCACGAGTTTCTTACTACCCGACCCGGAGATGGTATCATGGCGGAAATGACCGAGCCCAAGGACCTGCTGAAGCACGAGTTGGCTGACCTTCTCTATGCCGAGAAGCGCTTCACCACGGCCACGAAGACGATGATCCGGGAGACGAACGACCCGGAGGTGAAGGCGCGCCTCGAGAAGCATGTCGAGGAGACGGCCGTGCAGATCGAGCGGCTCGAGAAGGCCTTCGCCTCGATCGGCGAGAAGGCCAAAGCTGAGAAGTGCGAGGCGGCGATCGGGCTGAAGGAGGAGCACGACTCCTTCAAGTCCGAGGAAAAGCCCTCGAAGCAGCTACTCGAGGCGTTCGACCTCGGTTCCGGCCTGCGGGTCGAGCATTACGAGATCGCCGCGTACCGCACCGCGATCGCTATGGCGAACGTTCTGGGGCACAAGGAGTGCGCCAGCATCCTGAAGGAGAGCCTGGCCGAAGAGGAAGCCATGGCCAGCTTCCTGGAGCAGGTTGCCCCGCGAACGCTCGCGAAGCTCATGGCCTGAGCCGTCCCGGAAACACCACGCGCGGGCTCGGAGATCGCCGAGCCCGCGCTTTTGCACGAGCCGGGCGAGATCGGCGAGGCGGCGGACGTCGGCCGGAGCGACGTGCGGTGACACCTCCCGCGCATCGATGAGTCGCCCGAACGGCTCCGACCACCCGGGTCGCTCTGGAGCCGCTGGCGAAAGGTCCGAACCTCGTCGACGCTCAACACGCCATCGATCTCGAGGTAGACGATTTGCTGGGATCTTCCCAGGCGCGTGGGGAGAACCCCTACCTCACCCACCCCGGCTCTTTGGTAGCTCGCGATGTACTCTTTCGGGGTGATGCTCGCTACGGGCCACCCATCGATTCGAGCGGGAGGTCACCCCAGCTAGCGGAAGCGCACGCACGACTTCCCCGGGTCGGGCTTCTTCCCGGCCTTCTGGAGCTCGCCGCGGGAGAACGGCTACTCGCTAGGCAGGTCATCCCACCACTTCGAGAGGCGCGCGCCAGGGACGGCCGGTATGGCGAGCCCCGCCTCCGCGTAGTGCGAGGTGTCGTTGAACAGGGTGAGTCGCGCACGCGTGGGATTGCGGAAGTCGACGATGTTCAACGCGGCGGGGCTCTGGTCAAGGTTATCGCGATAGCGTCGGGGATCGAAGCCGAGCAGCAGGCTCAGGAGCAGCCGGATCGTCGCCTTGTGGGAGACCACGATCACGTTCTCGCCCGGATGCGCCCGCACGATGTCGATCAACGCCGGCAGGGCGCGAGAGGTTACGGCGAGGCCGGACTCGCCGCCGGCGGGCGCGAAGGTGAAGGGATCGTCGTCCCAGGCGGCGACCTCCTCCGGGTACTCCGCCTCCACCTCCTGCCGCGTCATCTGCTCCCAGCGGCCGTGCGAGATCTCGCGCAACTCGGAGCGCTCCCTCACGTCGAGTCGGTGCGGGCGGGCGAGGATCTGCGCCGTTTCCACCGCTCGCCCTAACGGCGAGGCATACACCGCCGCGACGGCCTCCCCGGCCAGACGTAGCGCCAGCCGCTGCGCCTGATCTCGACCATAGTCGGCCAGCGGAACGTCGCTCGAGCCGGCGAAGCGGTCCTCCGCCGTGAGGATCGTGGCGCCGTGGCGGACCAGGAAGACGCGCGTGGAGGTGGACATTGAAGCGAAGGTGGAAGAGTGGGGTACAAGCTCCAAGACCCGCGCACAAACTGCGATAGTGTCGAGCGCGGGACAATCCCCACGGGCCGGAGCAGGGCGCGCATGTTGCATCCGATGCTCGGCGGCTCTATCCGCACCGGTCCGTCCCCTCCCTGTCTCACGCTGGTCGGGCAACTCTCCGTCTGAGGAGGTTGGATGCAGGATCAGCATCCAGATTCACGTGTAATCCTGATCGCGGAGCGCAGTCAGAGCGTCCGCGATCTGCAGAGCTACTTTCTGAACCAGGCCGGCTTCACCGTCGAGTTCGTCGACGACGGGGAAGCCGCACTCGAGCGCGCGCTCGCCATTCGGCCGCTGCTGGTCGTGACGGAGATTCTGATTCCGAAGATCGACGGTCTCGCGCTGAGCCGCCGCTTGCAGGAGAACCCCGCCACGCGGGACATCCCGGTTCTAGTCTTCAGCATTCTCGCCGCCGGTGCACGCGCGTCGGAGGCCGGAGCGAAGTTGTTCCTGCGCAAGCCGCTGGTCGAGTCGGTCTTTCTGTCGGCGGTCCAACAGCTGATCGCGGCGCACCCCATTGGAGCATTGGAGGAACAGTGGGCGTCGAAATAATTCCGGACCGCCGCGTCAGCTCCAGGAGAGAGGTGGACGACAACACCGAGCGCATGAGCGCGGGCAACCCCGAAGCCGACCACATCCTGGGCGGTGGGTTCCCGTCGAACTCCATCAACATCATCATGGGGCATCCTGGCTCGGGGAAGACGATCTTCGCCGAGCAGCTGATCTTCCACAACGCCAGTGACGACCGGCCGATCCTGTACTTCACCACGCTGTCGGAGCCGCTGGAGAAGGTCGTTCGCTACCTGCAGGGGTTCGGCTTCTTCGACGAAACGAAGCTCGGTACTCAGGTGATCTACGAGGATGTGGGGCCGCAGCTGGCGAAGGAGGGAGCCGGCGCGCTGATCCCGCTGCTCCACGCTGCCATCAAGACGCTCTCTCCCAAGGTCATCGTCATCGATTCGTTCAAGGCGGTCCACGACCTGGCCCCATCCGCTGCCGAGCGGCGCCGCATGGTCTACGAGATGACGGCACTGCTCACGGCATACGGAACCACCGCATTTCTGCTGGGGGAATACACGGAGGAGGACATCCTCCTCTACCCGGAGTTCGCGGTCGCCGACGGAATCGTCGAGCTTTCACGCCGACGCCTCGGCAACCGCGACGAGCGCTACTTCCGCGTGTACAAGCTGCGCGGGAGCCGCTACCTGGAGGGAGCGCACGCCTTCCGCATCACCAGCTCGGGCCTGGACGTCTACCCGAGACTGGTCAGCCCGCGGATGCCGGAGGGCTACGAGCCCGCGACGGAGCGGATTTCCACCGGAATCCAGGGATTGGACGAGATGCTGGACGGAGGGCTCTGGCGCGGAACGACGACGCTGCTGGCGGGCCCCTCCGGTGCGGGGAAGACGACGATCGGGCTGCAGTTCGCGCTGGAGGGAGCGCGTTGTGGGGAGCCCACGCTGTACATGAACTTCCAGGAAAACCCGACTCAGCTGATTCGGACCATCCGGGCGCTGGGCGGGGACCCGGAGCAGGCCCAGGCGCACGGCCTGGATCTGGTGTACGCGTCCCCCGTCGAGCTGCAGATCGACAGCATCATCGTCGACATGTTCCGGCGCATTCAGCAGCGCGGCGTCCGACGGCTGGTCATAGACGCGTTGGGCGACCTGGCGAGCGCGGCCACGGATCCGCAACGCCTGCACGACTACCTTTACGCGCTGGTGCAGCACTTCGCGGTGAGCACCATCACCAGCGTTCTGAACTTCGAGACGACCGGCAACACGATCGCGGGGCACGGGATGCAGAACGCGATGAGCTACCTGTCCGACAACGTCGTGCTGCTCACGGTGGACGGGGAGGAGCGCACCCGCCGTAAGCTGCGCGTGCTCAAAACGCGCGGCAGTGCACATGACAGCCGCGTCCGCGAGTTCGCCATCAGCGCGGCTGGCGTTTCCATCCTGGAATGAACGAAGGCTCCACTTTCGCGACCGTCGACCCGGGCTTCGCACAGCTCCGCAGGCTGACGGAGATCAGCCGCGCGCTGACGTACACCACGTCGATGGACCAGGTGACTCGGCTCACGGTCGAGCGCGGCGCCGAGCTCCTCGATGCGTCGGCCGCCGTGCTCATGCTCGCCGACGCGGAGGGGCTCCTCCACGTGCGCGCGGCGCATGGCATCGACGAGGAGCTGATCGCCCGGTTCCGCGCCCCCGTGACGGACGAGGTGATCGGCAGGCTCCAGGGGCTGCTCGCCGTTCCCGACGACTACTTCATCGCGGTTCCGCTCGTGGTCGGTGGCGTGGTCACGGGCCTGCTGGCCGTGGCCCTGCGGCAGGGGTGCACGGACGACGACGAATCGCTCCTGTCCGCTCTCGCGGATCAGGCGGCGGTGGCGGTGGAGAACGCCCGGCTCGGGGGCGAGGTGCGGATCGAGCTGGAGGACCGGTTGCGGGCCAGCGAAGGCGCTACCAGCGCCAAAGACCGCGCCCTCGCCACTCTCGCGCACGACATCCGCACCCCGCTGGGTGCGATCGACGGGTACTGCGCGATTCTCGAGGAGGAGATGCAGGGCCCGATCACCGATCGACAACGCGAGACGATCGGGCGTGTCCGCATGAGCGGCAGGCACCTGCTTTCCCTGCTCGACAACGTGATGGACATGGCTCGCCTCAGCGCAGGCGTGGTGAGGATCACCGCCGAGCCGGTTCGGCTCGCCGAGGTCGCGCGTGAGGCCGTTCACATGCTGATCCCCGCTTCCGACGCCAAGCTGCAGACGCTCCACCTCGGCAAGCAGGCGGACGTGATAGCTTCGGGCGACGCCGCACGCATCCGCCAGGTACTCGTAAACCTGATCGGCAACGCGGTGAAGTTCACGCCGCAGGACGGCGCCATCTCCGTCACCACCTCCGAGCGGCTCGTCGACGGCGCCGCCTGGGGCGAGATCCGGGTCACCGACAGCGGCCCGGGGATTCCCGAAGCGGAGCAGGCGGCCATCTTCGAGCCATTTTACCGCAGCGCCGGCACGGCCGGTGTGCCGGGGGTCGGCCTCGGGCTCGCCATCTCGCACGGCCTGGTTCAACAGATGGGCGGTGCGCTCGAGCTCGAGAGCCGGGTGGGCGTCGGCTCCTCCTTCATCATCCGACTCCCGGCGATCCGAACCCCCTGACGCCGCCGGGGTCCTCACCGGTCCACCTGGCGAAGCGGACGGGGATCCCAGTGCGCACGCGGTATCACGGCGACGAGCTGGGGCCGGTCCAACGCCTGTCATGGCCAAGTACATCCCCATGGAGGGAGGGCGGGGCCGCGGAGCTAGCTCCCGATGTCAAATCTCGACCGGGAGCCGCTTCCGCTCCGGAGCCAGCGGAGGCGGCTCGCGACGCGCGCTCAGCAGGTTCTCGGTAAAGTTCTGCCGCTCCTCCAGCAGCGCGAGCCGGCTCTCAACGGTGGAAAGCAGCTCGCGGAGCTGCGCGTTCTCGGCGACGGCGCCGCCCGCGCCGAGGCGGCTCTGCTCCGTGAGGCTCCGGAGGTACTCGGCGAGATGCTTGGCGACCGGGCGCAGGATCAGCACACCGCCAGTCGTCAGAATGGCGGTGACCATCACGATCATGGGTGCGAGGTCCTGGTCCATATGGAGTTTGCGCTGTGGGTAAGAAGATCGGATATCCGAATCCTACGGAGCGGCCCTCGCGAGGGTTTCGCGACCGGGCTCAGCTGAACACGTCGCTCCGCCGTCCGCCGTGGCCGACGCCGACCGCGGCGGCGATAGCCCGCGCGATCTTCTCGCCGCCCTGCACCGATGGTTCGATGGGATTGGCGTAATCGCCCGGATTGTTGCAGACGAGGCGAAGGTCGATCAGCGAGGAGCCGCTCTCGAGCGCGGCGCGGACGATCGGGTCGTTGAACGCGTGCAGCGCCACCCTGGCGCGCCGATGCAGCGCCGGGTCGGGAAGAGCTCCCTCGTAGATGGTACAGACGGTGGTGGGAAGGCCGTGGGCGAGCACCTCCTCCAGCATCTCGCCGTAATGACCGGCAAAGGTACTTCCGATTCCGGCGAGAAGATCGAGTGCGTCGGCAGTGGAGCGCGCCGGCCGATCGAGAATGCCGATGTGGCCCAGCGAATCGTTTCCGCCGATGCTCAGCACCAAATGGGTGGCGTCCCCTGGCATCCGCGTGAGCTGCCGTTCCACACCGGAAACCACCGCGCCGTCGACCGCGCAGAGCGTCGCACGCCAGCCCGCCGGCAGGATGGCGCGGAGCTGCGTCACCACGTCCGGTCCGCCCGCCACGTAGGCGGCGTTGTCGAAGATCGAGTCCCCCAGCAGAACTACGTGCGACATCCGGTGCAGGCGTCTCGGAGATAATGAAGCGGTAGGCCGACCTCGAGCTCCCGTTCGGTCGGATCAGCGAGCCGGTGTAGCCGGCGCGCCCTGTGTCTCTGGAACCAGCCAGGCGTGGACGTAGTTCCGGGTGTCGAGATAACGCCGTGCCGCCTCGTGGATCACGCGCGGATCTAACCCCGAGACCCGCTCCTCCTCCTGAAGCGCTTCACGGATGTCCCAGCCGCGACGGTCGTACGACGTGATCAGGTTGAGCCAGTAGCCGTTCTGCCGCCGGTTCGTCTCCAGTGCACGGCGCTGCTGCTCCTGGACGGTGGCCACCTCCTGTGCCGACGGCGGATTCGTGCGCAGGCTGTCGATCTGCGCCAGCACGCGTGCGGTCAGCTCCTCGCGCCGCTCCGGCGCGGAGCCGAAGCTGATGTCCAGCCGGTAGAGGGGCTTCGGGTCCCTCACCCCGCTGGCGTTCACCGAGACGCCATAGGTGGCGCTGAGCTCCTCGCGTAGTTCGTTGCGCAGCCGCTCGCGAAGGATATCGGCCAGCGAGCTCATCGCGTGCAGGTTCTCGCGGGTGAACTCGAATGGTCCGGTAAAGACGAGCCGGCTGGTGCTCTTCGGCTCCACCCCCCGCCGCACCTCCTTCCGGACCACGCCACGCGGGTACTCGATGCCCAGGTCGCGCCAGGTTTCCCTCCTTCCCGTCGTCGGCAGCGTAGCGAGATAGCTCTCGACCAGCGGCCGCAGCTCCTCTGGCTTGAAGTTGCCGACAAAGGTAAAGGTGAAGTCACCTGCATCCGCAAAGCGGTCGCGGTAGATGGTCAGGGAGCGGTTCAGGTCCATCTGGTCGACCGTTTGGAGCGTGAACGGACGGGCGCGCGGGTGGTGCTGCGTGAGCACCGCCTGCACGGAATCCTGGAAGGCCTGCTCCGGGTTCGCCGCCATGTTCTGGTAGACGCTGCGCAACTGGCTGCGCAGCCCCTCGAAAGACGGGGTGTCCGGCTGCGCCGCGGTGAAATAGAGGTGCACGAGCTGGAACAGCGTCTCCAGATCCTTCGGCGAGGCACGTCCGTTAATCCCCTCATCGATGGCCCCGAGGGACGGAGCCACCTGGACCGCCTTGCCGGCGAGGCTCTTTCGCAGGGCGGTGGGGTCGAGCTCGCCGAGCTTCGCCGCCTGGGTAGCGATCATCCCCGCGGTGAGGGCCGCGATGTAGTCGCGATCCTCCGTCAGCGACGCGCCCCCCAGGCTGTAGGCGGTTACGAGGATCTCGTCCGCTTTGAAGTCGGTGGGCTTGAGCAGGACGCGTACACCGTTGCTGAGCCGCCATTCGGTGACCCCTACCTCCGGCACTTCCCGAACGCTCGTCACCGAGCCGGCGCGCGCTGGCTTCACCAGCAGAGGAACGTCCGAGACCGCGTCCACGTACGCCGTTACTTCCTTGCCCTCGGCAGCGCCGAATACCGCCAGAAGCGCCTGCTGGCCGGGGATCTGGACGCCGGGCTTGTCGGGCGCATTCACCATGACCACACGGTTCTCGTCCGTCAGCCATTCGCGCGCGAGGGCGTTCACCTCCGCGAGCGTGATCCCCGGCAGGACGCGCTGGTAGAGCTCGTATTCGAAGGCGATGCCGGGCGTGGGCTCCTCCACCAGGAAGTGGCGGACGTACTCCTCGACGAGTTGATTCGACGGGGCCTTCTCCCGCTCTGCGTAGGCGCGCTCCATCGAACGGAGCACGCTCGTCTTCTGCCGCTCCAGCTCGGTTGCGGTGAACCCGTGCCGGGCGACGCGCTCCGCCTCGGTGAGGAGCGCGTCCAGCCCACGCTCCACCCCCGTCTCGGGAACGACCGCCTGAAGCTGGTAGGCCTCCTTCGCCCGTACGAAGCGTCCCTGTCCCGAGAACGCCTGCGCGAATGGCGCATCCGCGCGCCGGGTCATCTCCAGGAAGCGCTCGTTCAGCATTCCATTGTACAGCGACTCGACCACGCTGCGGCGGTACTCGGCGACCGTCTTCATCGACCGAACCGGCTGCTTGTACAGCAGCCCGACCAGCGTATACGACGCCTCCTTGTCGGTGGCGATCGCCACCAGCGGCTCCGCGTGGTCGGGCACGGGGACGACCGGGCGCGGCCGCGGGTTCGCCGGCCTGGCGATGCCCGAGAAGCGCTGGCGGATGAGCGCCTCGATCCGGTCCGGATCGAAGTCGCCGACCGCGACCACGGCCATCAGATCGGGGCGGTACCACTCGCGGTAAAACCGGCGAACGGCCGAGGGCTTCGCCGTCTGCAGGCTCTGGAGCGTGCCGATCGGGAGGCGCTCCGCGTACCTGGACCCGCGGAAGAGGATCGGGAACTGCTTGTCTCGCATCCGCGACTGCGCGCCCTGACCGAGGCGCCACTCCTCGATCACCACCCCACGCTCCTTTTCCACTTCCACCGAATCGAGGGAGATGCCGTGCGCCCAGTCCTCCAGGATCTGGAAGCCGGTCTCGAGCACCCTGGCGCTGTCGGTGGGAAGGGTGAGCATGTACACCGTCTCGTCGAAGCTGGTGTACGCGTTCACGTCCGGGCCGAAGCGCATCCCCACCGACTGAAGGTACCGAACGAGCTCCTGCTTCTCGAAGTTGCGCGTTCCGTTGAAGGCCATGTGCTCCAGCAGGTGCGCCAGCCCGCGCTGGTCGTCATCCTCCAGCACGCTCCCGGCGTTCACCACCAGGCGGAGCTCCGCCCGCTTCTGCGGCTCGGTGTTCTTGCGGATATAGTAGCGGAGCCCGTTGGGGAGCGTCCCGATTCGCACCGTCGGATCCGTCGGGATGGCCTGGTCAGCGGCCGCCGCAGCCGCGTCTGGCTGGGCCTGGGCAGCCGAAATGGCCGGCGCCAGGAGGACCATACCACAGGTAAACGCTCCGGCGAAGGCGTTACGGAAAAGCGCGGTCATGTGAGCATCTGGATGGAGGATGAGGGGGCGCTACCAACTGCTGGAGCAGGCGCTGCGGAAGAAACGGACGTCCGATAGCATGAACGTCCGCTCGGCGGCGGGCAAGGGTGAGGCGAGGTCACCGCCGAGGCGGAGGGTTGCCGCGGCCGCGCTCCGGCATCCCCGAGGCGGGGCGGCCGGAAAGCGAGCTGGGTGCGTCCAGGTGCGCCCCATCGTCCACGCCGACGCCCAGCCGGCCGACCAGCTCGCCGCCCAGCCAGCCGGTGACCATCGACAGGCCCCCACCCGCCAGCGCGAGGCCGATCGCCACCAGACCGGGGCGGTCGACCGGGCTCCCGCGCAGGAGCCAGCTCGCCAGGAAGAGCACCACCACGACCCCGTTGCCGGCTCCGTGGCGCGTCCCCACGCTCTTCGCCCGAGTGGCGCGCGGGATCTTGGTCCAATCCGCGATCCCGAACGCGGCGGCTACCAGCCCGCTGACCACGCCCGCCGGGATGAGCCAGTAGGAGATCGTCGCCCACTGCAGGCCGCCGCTCAGCAGGTAGATGACGTCGAAGATGACCACACCGCTGAGGAGACCCAGCGGGAGGACGATCAGCATCTGGTGGATCGGGTGGCCGAACAGCTTCGCTCTCGCTTCCATGTATTCTCCTCAGTGTGTCATCGTCCAGATGGCGACGTTCAGCCCGACGGCGTACGCCTCCGGGGAGAAGAGGTAGAAGAACTCGTCGTCCTCGCCCTCACGCTCCCAGCCGTCTGAGATATCGGTGTTGTGCGTCATCAGCACGAGCAGGCGGCCGTCATCGTCGAAGATGCCACGCATGTGCGTCTGAGCGCTCTCTCCACCGCGCTCGGACGTCTGGCCACCGCTACGGCGCCAGTGCTGGATCGACGGGACCTGCGGCACGCGCTTGACCGTGTAATACGCGGCGAAGAGAGGGTGATCGGGCGCGATGTCCACGATCCGGTACTCCGGGATGATCCGCTGGATCTGGTCGGCGAACTGCGCCCAGGCGCGTTCTCCCCAGAAGTCGTCCGCCCAGAGGAATCCGCCCTTCAGCAGGTACTCCCGCATCCGACCGACCTCCGTGTCGTTGAACCCGACCGTGCCGGCGTCGGACATGATCACGAAGGGGCAGCTGAAGAGGGTCGGTTCGGATGGCCGGACCACTGCGTGTCCGGGCTGGCCGTCGTTCCACTGGCTGATATGGGTCGTGGTGAACTGCGACAGCCGGATCATGAAGTTGATGTCGGATCCGGGATAATCCGTGCTCCAGCCCAGGCCGCCGGCCTCCGAGCGGACGCTGGTATACAGGAGCCGACAGAAGGTGAAGCCGGCGCGCTTCTCCGGCAGCCCCTCGCGGATCGGTGCGCCGGCACCCTCGCCGTACCCGTAGCCGCGAGCCTGCGCAGCCAGGCTGGCGGCCGCGAGCAGCGTCGCGCCCAGGAGGAGCATCCGCGCGACGCGGCTCAGCCGGAGTGGTTGGCGACCGAAGTCGGCAAAGGCTTGCATTCAGTCACCACGGGTTCCGCTCTGCCGCTCACGACGCTCTCCAACGCGGACGCGCTGTAGGGATGATAGCGTACCCCCGCACCGCAGCAAATGACCCGCCGTCCAGCCGAAGATCTCAAGCCGAGAGCGCCCGGGAGAGGTCCTCCAGCAGGTCGTCCGGGTCCTCGAGCCCCGCACTGAATCGGATGAATCCCTCGGGGATGACGTCTCCGCCCCAGCGCGCGCGCCGCTCGGCGCTGCTGTGCAGCCCGCCGAAGCTGGTGGCCTCGTATACCAGTCGCGAGGCGGCGAAGAAGCGCTCGGCCGATTCGCGGTTGGGCAGCTCGAAGGAGAGCACGTGCCCGAAGCGGCTCATCTGCCGAGCGGCGACGCCGTGCGCGGGATCGTCCGGAAGGCCCGGGTAGCGAACGCGGTGGACCTCGGGACGTTCGGCGAGAAAGCGGGCGATCGCGAGGGCGTTGGCGCACATCCGCTCCAGCCTGACGTCGAGCGTCCCCAGCGATCGGTGCGCCAGCCACACCTCCATGGGGCCCGGGATCGATCCCATCTGCGTTCGCCATAACCGCAGCCGAGCCGACCAGTCGGGATCCGTCGCGGCCACGTGCCCGAGCAGCAGGTCGCTGTGCCCGGAAAGCGCTTTGGTGTCCGAGGCGACGGAGAAGTCGGCGCCGAGCGAGAGCGGGCGCTGTCCCAGCGGGGTAGCTGTGGTGTTGTCGACCGCGACGAGCACGCCGAGCCGTCGCGCCTCCGCGGCCAGCCGCGCGATGTCGCAGACGTCCAGGCCCGGGTTGCTCGGAGTCTCGAGCCAGAGGAGCCGCGCCCCCTCGAGCTTCTGCGCCTGCTGGTCGCCCTCGGTCGGAGCGGTGCGTACCTCGACCCCCATGGCCGCGAAGTAACCCTCTACCAGGACCCGCGACGTGTAGTAGCTGTCGGACGGCATGACGACCGCGTCTCCGGGCCGTAACACACATCCCATCACCGCCGCGACCGCGGCCATTCCGGACGGGTACACCACGGCGCTCCCCCCCTCCAGCTCGGCGAGCGCCTGCTCAAAATCCGCCCAGGTCGGATTGTCGAACCGGCCGTAGCTGAACGGCGCTCCCGCGGGCTCGCCGCTCAGGTGGTACGTGCTCGCGAAGGTGGGCCCGCGTCGAAATGGGGTACCCTGCTCGGGTGCGGGCACCCCGGCGTGGATCACCCGAGTGGCGTCGCGCATTACAGAAGACTCCGTGGAATGTGGTTGGGCGGCGCCTGCGGTCCGAGCCCGGGAGCTGGTGCGGCGGGCGGTCGCGCGCACCGGAACGGATGTTGCGCCCTGCGGGCATCCGAAGGCATACCTACCCGAGCTCTGGAGGAACCGATGGCGGATACGAACAGCACCGACCGTGACGTGCACACCCCGCGCCCCGAGGATGCAGCGCAGGATCAGGAGAACCTGGAGCGCCAGCGCCAGGTCGAGCGCGACCGCGACGCCCTTCAGGCGCAAGCCGACCGCGTGGAAGCCACCGCTCCCTCCGAGGTTCATGACAAGACCATCGGCGAGATGACGCGCGACGTGGAGCGCAAAGCGGAAGAGGATCAGAGGAGGTAGGGGAAGTCTTCAGTCTTCAGTCCTCCCCCGATCCGAATTCCACACCAGCTCCTTGTTCAATTCCAGCATCACCTGCGGCCAGGTCTCGGCGGTGCACTGGGCGAGGAGCTGCGCGACCGCTCGGACGATGATGTGCCAGTCGAAGGTATCCAGGATGAGGTAGCCGCGCCCCCACGTGTGCCCGAGCGTGCGGGCGAGGTGGGCAGCGGTCACGACGGTGAAGGTGAACGCCGCGGCCTCCTCGCCTCCGCGAGGCCCGATCAACGCCGAAAACTGAACGGCGCAGTCGGCGGGGTCCGGAGGAAGCGCAGGCGGCTCCAGGTTCGGGCTGCCGATGTGGCGGAGCTCTGGTTGAATCATGGCTCGAAGGTAGCCGACCGTCACAGGGCAGGCAAATACTCCGGCGGCGTTATACGATCTGGCCGTAATGCAGCTCCGTATCGTACAGGAATCCGACGCGGCCGCCCTGCTGGTGCCGGTCGAAGATCTCACGCAGCCGGGTGAGCATCGGCTCGTGGTTGCGGTCGCCCGCGGCTGGCGCGTACGAGGACGAGAGCAGGCGCCCCGTCAGCCCCTCGAAGTCGAACTCCTGCTCGGTTTGGCAGACGCGGCTCCGATAGTCGCCACCGAAAAAGGCACGCAGCTGGTCGCCGCCGATATTCCGCTGGGTCACTTCGCGGTAGTCGGTGGAGAACTCCAGGAGCAGCTCTTCGTACGCGGCCAGGAAGGGGCTCGCGTCCGTACGGCGGGAGTTCCAGAACAGGGCGACGTAGCTCTCGGCCGTCCGCAGCACGCGGGCGAGCTCGCGACGTGCGGCCTGACAGTCGAACCAGTGGAACGCTTGCCCCGCGCTCACCAGGTCCACCCACGAGTCCGGCAGCGTGCTGCACTCCGCCGTTCCGGCGACGCTGTGGAAGCCGGTCTCGGAACCCAGCCAATCCTCCGCCGCCGCGCGCATCTCGGGGTTCGGCTCGACCGCGTACACCTCGAGCCCGTGGCGAAGGAACAGCTCGCTCGAGATTCCGGTCCCGGAGCCGATGTCGGCGACGACGGCGCCGGGATGGAGCCCGGCCTCCTGCTGCAGCGTGGTGACGATCTCGTCTGGATAGCTCGGCCGATACCGGACATAGTCCGCCACGCGGTTGGAGAAGCGGCGGGTGGGGTCGAGCGGCTGCTGGCTCATGACTTGGCTCCCTTTCTCTGGCTGGCGCGGGCGATCGCTTCCTTGACGCGCTGCAGCGCTCCATCCGCGCCGACCCGGCCGACGGTCTCGAAGCGCTTGCCGCGGATCTGGTTATAGGAGGCGAAGAAGTGCTCGATCTCGCCGATCAGGTTGGCGTTCAGATCGTCCAGGGAGCGCACGTCGCGGTGCGTGTACGACTTCGCGGCCACGGCGATCAGGCGGTCGTTCCGCATCGTCGCCCCGTCACGCTCCGTCTGCTCGGCCTCGATCCCGCCGACCAGCCGCGCTGGGACCAGGCAGCCGGGGAACGCGGGCTCGTCCATCAGCACCAGCACATCCACGGGATCCCCATCCTCCCCCAGGGTCGAGGGGATGAAGCCGAAGTCGAAGGGAAAGATCGCGCCGGCCGGGAGCACGGATTTGAGGACGAACAGCTCCTCGTCCGGGTCGTAGGCGTACTTGTTCCGGCTGCCCTTCGGGGCCTCGATGATGACGTTCAGCTCGCCATCTTCCCGGAAGGTGGCGCGGTCGAAGAGAGAGGTCATCAGCGTAGGAGGGCGCGGGCGATGGTGAGGAACGGGACGTCCTTCGCATCGGCACACCGCGTGCCGCGCTCGCCCTGATAGCAGGCGGATAATTCCGCCCCGGGTTACAGATCGGGTAACATGCCGCGTTCACGCGGTACCGTCCTTTTCGAGGGTAAGATGCGCCCGGTCGAGCCGGAGCGCACGGGCCACCCGGTCCATCTGGGTTCGTACCTCTCGCGCCTGGCTCGCCGTGTACTTGAGCGTCGTGGCGCTGATCGAGTGGCCCATCGCGCCACCTAGGTCCTTCAGCCCTCCGCCACTGGACACCCACATCGTCGCAAAGACGTGGCGCAGGTCCTTGATCCGCAGCCACTCGAGCCCCGCCGCCTGACGCGCGGTCCGGAAGCGACGACCTAGCGCGTGCTCGCTGATCTTCCAGATCGCTTCGTCGGCGCGCTTCCCTGCCGACTCCTGGCGCAGGATCACCTGGGCGGCGGTGGAGAGCTCGAGCGTGCGGCTGCGGCTCGCGCTCTTCCGGTCGGGTACCTTGATGGTGCCGGCGTGGACGTCGACGTGCGCCGGCGTGAGCCGGAGGAGCGGTCCTCGGTCGATCCCGGTCAGAATGGCCACGGTGATGATCGGTCGAATCTCCTCGTCGCAGGCCTCCAGGAGCTCCGCCGCCTGCTCCGCGGTCAGCGTCACGTCGCGCGCGTCGTTCTCGCCGGGCTTCACCACGTCCGCCATGATCGTCGCGCGCCGCGCCTTTCCGATCTCGTAGCCAAGCAGGTCCGCGATCGCGCGGTAGAGCGAG
Organism: Gemmatimonadota bacterium; assembly: GCA_019348265.1. Lineage (GTDB taxonomy): Bacteria > Gemmatimonadota > Gemmatimonadetes > Longimicrobiales > Longimicrobiaceae > JAHWJV01. The sequence continues at coordinate 20,643 of JAHWJV010000003.1, read as the reverse complement.
CGCTTCACGCTGTTCGGCTTCCTACCCTCGGCCACCGCGCTCGCGCAGACGTCCGAGATGTTCTTCGGCTGGGTCAGCCACGACATGCGAGCTCCGCGGGGAGCCAGCGCCGACAGCTGCTCCAGCCCGTCCTGGATCCGGCGGTCGGTCACCATCGCCTCGAACCGGCGGATCACCTCGTTGAGCGGCGGATCCCCGGAGCGCTCCTTCAACTCGGCGAGCCGACCCTCGCGCTGGGCGATGTACGCATCCTGGAGGGAGTACCGCGCCTCGACGATCCCGCGCACCGCGCTCGGGTCCGTGAGCGCCAGGTCCTGGAGGAAGTGCTCGACGCCCTTCGCCAGGCGCTCGTTCGCGGTCCCGGTCGACCAGGGACCGACCCGCCCGAAGCCGGGGAGGGTGGGCCATAGGTACCAGTTAGAGCGGCCTTTCTTCTTGAACACCATCAGGCCGCCGCCTTTCCGCGGCCGCGCTCGAGGTAGGAGAGGATGTCCTGGCCTCGGAACATCTTCTTGCCGCGCCGTGGCCCTACCCAGGTCGGCACGAGCGCTTTCGGCGGGATCTCGTAGACCGACTTCCGCCGGCGCAGACCGAGTAGCACCTGGGTCTCGGCGGCTGAGTAGAGCTGCTCCGGCACAATCGCTCGCGTATCGTTCATGTGAACCATCCATCGGTTTCAGGGCGGCGTCCGTGATGCCGCCGTGTATACTCCCGGGAGGCGCGGCGCCAGAGCCCAACGCCCACCAGGACCGTAGCGGATAAGATCCAGATCATGGCCACCCTTCCAACTCGTTGTGCTCCGTCTCGTCAGCCAACTCCGCGTCGAGCTGCGCTGCGAGCCGCCCGCCGAGCGCGCGGGCGCCCGCGTCGTCTTCGCCGAGCCGGACCCCGAGACGCTCGAGCTGCCGGCCGCCGCGGTCGAGGCCGTCCTCTCCGAGCGCACGCGCTGGGTCGCCGTCACCGCCGCCTCCAACGCGGTCGGCACGATCCCGGACCTCGAGGGGATCGTCGCGGCCGCCCGGGCGCGATGATCGTTCGCGCGCAGCAGGCGACCGAGCAGCCTCGGCTCCACCATGTCGCGTGCCTGGTGCAACCAGAGCGCCTCGAGCAGGTGGTGCTCGTACTCCGGATCCGAGGTCGAGAGGGCTGCCGTCCATCTCGCCAGCTCCCGGCGCACCTCGTCGCCGTTGCGCTCGCGAAGCTCCCGTCGGACGCGATAGCGAGTGCGGTCCTCGTACTCCTTCAGCAGGTCGAGCAGCCCCGCCGTGGACACTTTGGTCAAGTCGACCGAGGTGAGCAGCGGCCGCCCCTTGTAGGTGATGCGCCAGATGCGCCCGTGAGATACGTCACGTCGCGGGTCGCGCAGCGAGTACTGCATGTGCCCGACCAGCGGGTTGAACCAATCCACCAGATAGAGGGCGCCGTCCGGGCCGAACTCCAGATCGATCGGCCGGAAGTTGATGTCGCTGGAAACCAGCAGCGGCGGCGTTTCCTGCGACACGAATCCGGACCCCTCGGGCGCCACCTTGTGGCTCTTGATCCCCTGGAAGCCGATGTTGTTCGGCACGAGCAGCGTGCCCTGCGCCTCGTCGGGGAAGTGGCGGCTGCTCACGAGCTCCGCGCCCGCCGTGGGGCGGACGACCGAGGTGAACACCCGCATCGTCGGGTGCTTCTGCGGGTAATCCAGCCACCCGCTGAAGGGAAGCGCGAAGTAGTTGTTTCCGTTCGACGCGTCGGCCACGAAATTCTGGCCCCAGCGGTCGAAGGTGTGTCCCCACGGGTTGGCGAAGCCATAGGTGACGAAGACGCCGAGCCGCTCGGTGCGTGGCTCATATCGGAACACGCCCGCGTTATAGAGCCGGACCGGCCCGTGCGGCGTCTCCACCTGGGAGTGCACGAAGGTGCCTTCCTGGAAGTAGAGCGCGCCCTCCGGCCCCCAGGTGTACGCGTGGATCGCGTGGTGACTGTCTTCCGTACCGAACCCGTGCAGGATGACGTGGCGCTCGTCCGCCACGTCGTCCCCGTTCGTGTCTTTGAGGAAGAGGAGGTCCGGCGCCTGGGAGACGTACACGCCGCCATCCCCCAGCTCGAACCCGACCGGGAGGTAGAGGCTGTCGGCGAACACCGTGTGCTTATCGGCGCGCCCGTCGCCGTTCGTGTCCTCCAGGATGACCAGCTTGTCGGTAGGCGGGGACCCCGGGAGGTAGTGCGGGTAGGTCGGCATGGTGGAGACCCACAGCCGCCCCCGGCTGTCCCACGCGAGAGCTACGGGATTGCCGATGGGGAAGTTCTTCTCCGACGCGAACAGGCTTACTTCGTATCCTTCCGCGGCCTTGAGCCGCTGCAGCGCAATCGCGGGGTCCTGCGTCGCGAGGTCGATCTGCCCGCCCAAGTTCGGCTCCTTCACCGGGACCACCTGCGCCGAACCGCGTTCCGCGGCGGCGAGGAGCAGCAGGAGCAGGGCGGCCGGACGGCACCGGAGCAGCAGGTCACGCATATGCACACCGCTAGTTGGGAAACGCGATTGATGTCTCATCGGCCAGCTCCCGCACGTGCGGTGCGTGGCCGCCCCGCCACCGCCCTGGCAAGCCGCCAGATCTCCTTCTCACGCGCGGCGATCATGTCTTCGAGCTTCTGCATCTCCGGCGGGAAGTTCACCACGCCGAACGGCTCCTTGCGCCGCCCGTAGATGTACTCGCCATTGACCGCGCGCCAGCGGTAGAAGAAGAGCTGGTTCTTGTCACGAATCGCCGCGGTGAGCTGGGCGTCGGCTGCTGTGCGCCTGGCGGGAGCGAGCGGGTCCGGGGCGGACCACCCGAGCGCGCGGGCCATGATCCGGCTCACGATCTCGGTACCGCGATCGTTCAGGTGGATCCCGTTGATGGTGAGGTCGCCGAGCGAGCGGTTCTCCATCAGCGGCAGCGTCGGCGTGTACAGGTCGACGAAGTGAGCGCCCCTGCTGGCCGCGACCTGCCGCATAGCCTCCGTGTACGCGGCGATCTGCCGGTTGTGCGCGGCGGGGTCCAGCGGCACCCGCTCGACGCGCTCGTGCGCGATCGGCGACAGCAGCACGATCCTCGGCGGAGTCTCTCCGTTGTACCGGCGGCGCTGCATCGCCTGGAGCAGCGTGTCGAGCGCCACCCGGAAGGACGGGAGCCCTGCCTCGCCGGCATAAGACTCGTTCATCCCGAACGCCGCGAAGATCACGTCTGCGCGCTGTTCATTCAGGTGGGAATGCATGTCCCCGAAATTCAGCGGACGCGGCTGCAGCGCGACCTCGTCCGCGCTCCACCCCATGTTGCGGAAGGTGAGGCTGTCGCCCGGCTGAAGGGTGGTCAGCAACGACTCGAAGTGCGGGAAGAGCTGCATTCTCTCGGCAAACGTATTCCCCACGAAGACGATGCGATCTCCACGCCTGATGGAGAACGGCGCGCCGGGCGCGGCCTGCGCGCTCGCCTCGGTCGCGCAGAGCAGCGCGGCGAGCACCGCGGGCACGATTCGTATGGTACGACGACGAATGGACATGGGCTTTCCGGGATTGCTGCGGATTGGCCGCGATACGGCGGGGACTAATTGATTTGATAGTCCGCGGCCCCGGCGCACGCAAGGGCGGCGCGGGTCCGGCCAGGGGGAAACGTCGCAGCCCCGCCGGTCGGCGGACCGGCGGGGCTGCGAGCAAGGCGTGCCGACCAGGTCAGTCCGCTTCGGTGCGGGACTTCCGGAGCGGCGCGACCACGCATTCTTCCCAGCCACGCCCGGAACAGGTAGCGGTCGCCACCCGTTCCACCAGGCGGCGGATCCGGTCCGGATAGCTGAAGCAACCCGGCGTGTTGCTCCCCGTGCGGCACCCATTGTAGCGCAGCAGCGCGCGCCGCACGTCGCCGTCGGTGGCCTCCAGCGCGTCCTGCAGCACCCAGCTGCCGTAGCGTACGTTCGTGGACTCGTCGGTGAGGTCCTTTCCGAACCGATAGCCCAGGTCCCGCGGCCACCAGGGCATCACCTGCATCAGCCCCGTCGCGCCGACGCGGGATCGCGCATCCGGGTTGTACTCGCTCTCGAGCTGAATGATGGCGATCAGCAGCGCGGCCGGCAGGGCGTAGCGCGCTGCCTCGGCGGCGATCATCGGCGCCAGGGCGACGACCCGGCGCTCGTCCAGCCGCTCCTCCACGCCCATCGAGCGGGCGAGGGAGCGCAGATCAGCGGCGATGGCGGTCTCACTGACCGACCCCGGTGCTCCAGGCCCCGCGGGCGTGAGCTGGGGCGCAGGCGCAGGCGCGGGAGCCTGCTCCGGACCGACCGCGCCCGCCGGTTCCGGTGCATGCGCGGCAGCGACGGTGATCCCCGGGCGGCGGGCCGCCCAGGCGAGCCGCTTCTGCTCCCTCGCCTCGGCTTCGGCAAGGCGTCTCTGGATCACCTGAGCTGAGCTCGCCTCGCGACCCCGCGCGCTGGAACGCGACTGCGCCGCCAGCGCGCCCGGCAGCGTGCAGAGCAACAACGTGGCGACGATCAGTACCGGGCGGTGGGGAAGGCTGGCGCGCATCGCAGGGACCCGAGGTGGCTGCTGAGCGCCGGGCTGCATGCCGGCGGCGCATACCCTAGCATCGGCAGCCCGCCTGCCCCACTGGAGCAGGGGGTTCCTCTCCCGTCCATCCTTGGCGGGGACCTCAGTCGGTACTTCCCGTGCCGCGCGGCGACGTAGGCGCGCCCGTCCGCGCCGAGGCGTAGATGGCCTCGATGAGCGCGACGGAGCGCCGCCCTTCGCGCCCGTCGCTCTCCGGCGTACCGCCGTTCGTCACCGAGGACAGGAAGTCCTCCAGCACCCGCCGGTGGCCGCTCACGTCCGAGACAGTCGCCGAGCTGGCGCTCGCGTTCTTGCTCCCTTCCGCCGCCGGCGGCGCTTCGGCCGGCGGCGAGTGGAGATCCGCGGAGATCACCCGGTCGGACTCCAGCACCACCGTGCCATTCGTCCCGGTGAGCTCCAGCCGCCGCGGGTAACCGGGATAGGCAGCGGTGGTCGCCTCCAGGGTGCCTACCGCGCCGCTTGCGAACGTGAGGCAGGCGATCGCCGTGTCCTCCACCTCGATGTCGTGCAGCGCCGTGCGCGTCTGGGCGTACACGCTGCGGACGTCCCCGAAGAGCCAGAGCAGCAGGTCGGCCGTGTGGACGCCCTGGTTCATCAGCGCGCCGCCGCCGTCCAGCGCCCAGGTCCCCCGCCAGCGAGAGCCGGCGTAGTACTCCGGCGGGCGGTACCACTTCACCCGCGCGGAGGCGAGAATCGGGTCCCCCAGACCTCCGGCGTCGATCAACCGCTTCAGCCACGCGATGTCCGGCGAGGTGCGGTCCTGGAAAAAGACGCCGAGCTTCACCCCGGCCGAGTCGCACTCCTGGATCAGCAGGTCGACCTTCTGCGTACCTATGTCCAGCGGCTTTTCGGAGAGGACGTGCAGGCCGCGCCGCGCCGCGGCGATCCCCTGATCGGCGTGCAGACCGGAAGGGCTCCCCAGCAGCACCACGTCCAGATCGGGGTGGTCCAGGAACGACTCCAGCGAGGCGTACGCCCGGCCGCCGTACTGCGCCGTCAGCCGCGCGACCCGCTCGGCATTCTGGCCATAAATCGCTTCCACGGTCACGCCGGGGATCTCCAGCGCGGCCCTCGCGTGCGTATCGCTGATGTTCCCTCCGCCGACGATCCCGATCCGGTAGCTCATGGCCTGGCAGACGCTGAATGTTTCCGCTCCGCGCGCCGCTATTCCGCGGCCCGGTTGCCCCCCGTTGAGGGTCTACATATGCTTAAGCTCCGGCCCGCTTTGCCGCCAGTGCTCCCACCGCTGCAACCCACCACCTGGGGGGCCGGAAGCTCGAGGCGGTCCGCAGTCGGGTCGAGATCCAGATGGACACCCACCAGAACCGGAGAGTCATGACCGAGCAATCCCTGGGACGCCGCGCCTTCCTCGCGGCCGCCGGTGGAGCCGCCCTCGCGCTCCCCGCGGCCGCGCAGGCGCTCTCCTCCTCCCGAACTCCGACCGCCGCTCCGGACATGTCGCTGAAGCTGGGGGTCGCCAGCTACTCGCTGCGCAGTTTCCCGCGCGCCAAAGCGATCGAGATGGTCAAAGCGCTGCGCACCCCGTTCGTGAACATCAAGTCCGTCCACCTCGACTACCCACTCAGCGCGGCCGAGCTGCAGGCGGGGCGCCGCGAGTTCGAAGCGGCCGGCCTGACCATCGTGGGCGGCGGGACCATCACCTTCTCGAAGGGCACGGACGAGGAGGCCCGCATGTACTTCGAGTACGCGAAGAACGCGGGTATGCCGCTCATCGTGGCGACCGGCAATCCGACCTTCCTCCCCCGCATCGAGCGCTTCTCGCGCGAGTACGGCATCAAGGTCGCCATCCACAACCACGGGCCGGAAGACAAGTTCTACCCGTCTCCATACGACGTGCTGCGCCACGTGCAGAACATGCACCCGAACATGGGGCTATGCATGGACATCGGGCACACCGTGCGCGCCGGTGCGGACATCGTGAAGGCGGCCGCCGACGCGGGGCCGCGCCTGCTCGACGTGCACGCCAAAGATCTTACCGATTTCACCAACCGCGACAGCCAGGTCGCCGTCGGTGAAGGGAACATACCCGTCGCCGCTTTCTTCAGGCAGCTTCGCGCGATGCGCTACCAGGGGCACGTGAACCTCGAATACGAGATCAACGCGAACGATCCGCTTCCGGGGATGATGCTCTCCTTCGCGCATATGCGGGGGATCCTGGCGGGGCTCACCGCTGCGGGGATGTCCTAGCGCCTCCCGGCCGCTGTCGCGTCGAAGGCGGCGGATATGATCGGTCGCAGCACCTGTCGAGCCGCGCTCCCCGAACCCGGGGCGCGGCTTCGTGCATCGGCGGAAGCGCGACGCTTCCGGCTTTTGCTTGCATCACCGTCTCCAGCCGGCGATCTTCCGAGACTCGACCTTCCCGACCGGAGGCTGGATGACGCTGGCATTGACGGGCATGCATCACGTCAGCGCTTTGAGCGCGCACATCGGCCGGTCGCGCGATTTCTACACCCGCATCCTCGGGCTGCGTCCACTCATCAAGACCGTGAATCAGGACGCGCCGAGCATGTACCACCTCTTCTTCGGGGACGGGGCGGGCACACCCGGCTCCGACTTGACGGTCTTCGACATCCCGCGGGCCGCGCGGGAGAAGCCCGGCAACAACAGCATCTCACTTACCACGTTCCGGATCGCGGGGGAGAGTTCGCTAGCGTTCTGGGAGTCGCGCCTGGATGAGCACGGCGTCGCTCGCGGGCAGATCACTTCGCGCGATGGCCGCGCGGTGCTGGACTTCGCGGATGCGGAGGGCACTCAGCTGTCGCTGGTCGATGACGGTGGGGCGGGGGAGTCCTTCCCCTGGGGCGACAGCCCCGTATCGGCGGAGCACCAGGTCCGGGGCCTCGGATACACGGTAATCACCGTTCCGACCCGGGAGCCGACGGAGCGCTTCCGGACCGGGGGACTCGGGCTCGTGCACGATCGCTCGTACGCTCTCCCCGAGGACGAGCGGTATCAGACACATGTATATCGCGCCGGTGCGGGCGGACCGCACGCCGAGGTGCACGTCATCGTGCGCGAGGATCTGCCGCAGGCCCGGTACGGCGCGGGAGGCGTGCACCACTTCGCCCTCCGCGTTCCCGAGATGGACGCCGTCCAGCAGTGGGCCGACCGTCTCGACGATCTGGGATACGTGAACAGCGGTGTGGTGGAGCGCTACTACTTCCGCTCCGTATACGTCCGCGAGCCGAACGGCGTCTTTTTCGAGCTCGCCACCGATGGCCCGGGGTTCGAGGTGGACGGGCCGCTGGACGGCGACCATCTCAAGCTGCCGCCCTTTCTGGAACCCCGTCGCGCGGAGATCGAAACGCGCCTCAAACCCCTTACCGCGGACCGATGACAAGATGCTGAACCTGCACGTCGTGATCGTCAGCACCCGCCCCGGCCGCGCGGGACCGCACGTCGCCGCCTGGTTCCTCGAGCTCGCGAGGAAGCATGGGAAGTTCAACATCGAGGTGGTCGACCTGGCGGAGGTGAACCTCCCGATGTTCGACGAGCCGAACCATCCGCGGCTGAAGAAGTACGAGCATGAGCATACTCGAAACTGGAGCGCCATCGTCGACCGCGCGGACGCGTTCGTCTTCGTCACCCCCGAGTACAACTTCAGCGCGCCTCCGTCGCTGGTGAACGCGCTGGACTATCTGATGCACGAGTGGGCGTACAAGCCGGCGGCATTCGTGAGCTATGGCGGCGTCTCTGCCGGCCTGCGCGGCGTGCAGATAACCAAACAGGTGCTCACCGCCCTCAAGATGATGCCGCTCCCGGAGGCAGTCTCCATTCCGTTCTACAGCGAGCACCTGGACAAGGAGTCGGGCGTATTCGACCCCGGCGAGGTACAGGCTCGCGCGGCCGAGGTGATGCTCACCGAGCTGCTTCGGTGGGCGGAGGCGATGAAGGCACTGCGCGTTTGACACGGTCCGCGCCGTTCAACGCGAGGCGCGAACGTACCATTCTTCCGCCCCATGGCAGACCGGCTCCCGATGGTAGGTTTACCTCGCGCACCTGGGAGATCAGACGAATGAAGACGTCGAGGATCGCGCTGCTCGCGTTGGTCTCCGCCGCGTCGGCGGCGAGCGCGCAAACGCGCGAGCTCCCGCCCAATACGGGGCTGCCGCCGAACTACGACTACTACACTCTCAACGCCGGCCACACCGGTCAACCGCAGGTGCTCGGCTGGGCTGAGACGCGGATCGAGGAGAAGCTCGGGCGCGGGATGCTGGCGATGCGCACCGGGCCGCAGGCGGTCTACCTCGGCTGGCGGCTCCTGGAGACCGACCCCTCCGACATCGCTTTCAACGTGTACCGGGCGACTGCCGGCGGCCGCGCGACGAAGCTGAACCGCGATCCGATCCGCACCACTACGGACTTCATCGACACCGCCGCGCGGCTGACACGGGAGAATGCCTGGTTCGTTCGACCCGTGGTCAATGGCGCGGAGCAGGCGGAGTCTGGCAGGGTGGTTCTGGCGGCGAATGCGGCGGAGCTGCCGTACCGAGCGATCAAGCTGCGCGAGGATCTCGACACCCGGGCGGTTCACAAGCTCGGCATCGGCGACCTCGATGGGGATGGCGAATACGACTTCGTGGTGAAGCGTCCCGGCGGCGCCATCGATCCCGGCCGCGTGCGCCGGAGCCCCGACACCTTCAAGGTGGAAGGCTACCGGAGCGACGGCACCTTCCTCTGGCGGAACGACCTCGGTTGGTCGATCGAGCTGGGCACCTGGTACTCGCCGATGCTGGTCTACGACTTCAGCGGCGACGGCAAAGCCGACGTTGCGCTCAAGACGGGTGATGGCGACCCCCGCGACGCCAATGGCCAGGTGCTCACCGGGCCGGAGTACCTATCGATCTGGGACGGGCTCACCGGCCGACAGGTCACCCGCGCGCCATGGCCGGAGCGCGGCAACGTCCGAGATTGGGGCGACGATTACGGGAACCGGATGAACCGGAACCTGATGGCCATCGCCTATCTCGACGGCAAGACCCCCAGCGTCCTCGCGGCCCGCGGCACCTACGGCCTGATGAAGATGGATGCCTGGCTCCTCCATCGGGACACCCTCCGCAAAGCCTGGCACTGGACGAACCAGACGTCAGGTTTCCGCTACCAGGGACAGGGTCAGCACACGATCAAAGTCGCGAACATCGACGACGACCCTGCGGACGAGATCCTGAACGGCGCCATCGCCATCGACAACGACGGGCGGATCATGTGGAGCACCGGGATGGGTCACGGCGACCGGATGTATGTCACCGATGTCGATCCCGATCGCCCCGGTCTCGAGGCCGTCTACATCTACGAGGATCCGCATCCGAAGAACGGCTTCAGCCTCTGGGACGCGAGCACCGGCGACATGATCTTCGGGATCAACGAGGAGACGGCCGACAACCAGCTCGGCAGCGCCGTGGTGGCGGACATCGACCCCGCCCACCCCGGGATGGAGCTCTGGGCGGACAAATACTACTTCACCGCCAGAGGCCAGAGGATCCCGGGAGAGGTGCCGCCGCAGACGGGGCTGGTCTGGTGGGATGCGGATCTGCTGCGCGAGATCGCGCACCGCGGCACCGTCGCCAAGTGGAGGGGGCCGACTCTCGCGACGGGGATCGAGGGCGCGGTGATGTCCTGGGCGGATGTGGTCGGCGACTGGCGCGAGGAGATCATCACCTTCGCCAACGGCGAGCTCCGCATCTACAGCACGACCATTCCCGCGGCGGACCGGCGGGTCACGCTGATGCAGGACCCGATCTATCGGCTCGATGTCGCGCACAAGGCGATGGGCTATGACATGCCGCCAATGACCAGCTACTATCTCGGCGTTCGTTGAAGGGCGAACGCACCACGAACCAGAGGGAGGTTTCCTCATGCGCGAGATGTTGATGGCGGGGCCCAGGCGACGAGCGGGATTAGCGGCGTTGGCTTTTTGCCTCGCGCTCCCGCCATCGGCTCTGGCCCAACGCGGTCAGACCACGCTGGCTTTCGGTTGCGGCCCTGCTTCGGGGCCGATCACGCCCACCACGCTACGGCCCGTGGATGCCTACTCCGCGGATCGGGGCTACGGCTTTCTCCGCACGCTGACGGACAGCGGGGGCGACGTTTGCTCCAGCGAGCGACCCTTCGTCTTCGCCACCGATCTCCCGCCGGGCAGCTACGATGTAACCGTCGAGCTTGGCCACCCCATGCGGGCGACGACCACCACGGTGAAGGCCGAGGCACGCCGGCTCATGCTGGAGGCGGTCCCCACCGCGCCCGGGCGGTTCGTCACCCGCACCTTCACCGTTCACGTTCGCACGCCTCTCATCCCCGGGGGTGACTCGGTCCGGCTTAACGCCCGCGAAGTGGGGAGCTTCACCTGGGACCAGCGTCTCACGCTGGAGTTCAATGGCGATCTCCCGAGCGTTCGCGCCATCTACATCGAGCCGGCGCGCAATCCCATCACGCTCCACCTGGCGGGCAACTCGACGGTGACGGACCAGACGACGGAGCCGTACGCGTCGTGGGGTCAGATGTTCACGCGCTTCTTCCAGCCACGCGCCGTGGTCGTCGCGAACCACGCCGAGTCCGGCGAGACGCTGCGTGCGTTCGCGGCCGAGAAGCGCCTGCAGCAGGCGCTCAGCCTCATGCGCGAAGGGGACTACCTGTTCATCGAATTCGCCCACAACGATCAGAAGCCGGGGCCGAACCACCTGGATGCCTTCACCACCTACAAGGCGACGCTCCGGGATTACATCCGCCAGGCACGGGCGCGCGGCGCGACGCCCGTGCTGGTCACCCCCGTGCATCGCCGGAACTTCGACGCCGCAGGCCAGATCGTGAACACACTCGGTGACTACCCGGAAGCCGTGCGGCAGACCGCCCGCGAGGAGAAGGTGACGCTGATCGATCTCAACGCCATGAGCGAGACCTTCTACGAGGCGCTCGGCATAGAGGGCTCCAAGAAGTCGCTCGTGCATTACCCGGCCGGAACCTTCCCCGGCCAGGAGCGGGCGCTGGAGGACAACACCCATCACAACGCGTATGGCGCGTACGAGCTCGCGAAGATGGTCGTGGAGGGCTTGAGGGCCAGCGGCCTTCCCATCGCCCGCTACATCGTCGGGGACGTCCCGCCGTTCGACCCCGCGAGGCCGGACCCGGTTGAGGGCTGGCGTGTCCCGGCGAGTCCCGCGGCGGCGACATCCCCTACGCCGGCCGGCAGCTGAAACCGTGGCTAAATCCCTGAGCACCAGTAGGTTACATATGAGTCGCACGCGGCCGAGACCCGATTCGTTGCCGGGCAGGCTCCCGGTCGTCATTGCGCTACTGCTGGGAGCGGCGAGCGTCGCACCCGCCCGAGCGCAGAACGCTGCCGCAGCCGCAGCACCGGGCGCCCCCGTGACGGAGGGTAACCCCGTGTTGCCGACCGTCTACTACATCGGTGACTCGACGGTGCGGAACGGGAGCGGGAACGGGGGGAACGGCGAGTGGGGATGGGGCGATCTCACGGGCGAGTACTTCGACAGCACGCGCGTGAACGTCGTGAACCGCGCCCTCGGCGGGCGCAGCAGCCGGACGTACCTGACCCAGGGCCAGTGGGAGCGGGTTCGGGCGGCGCTGAAGCCGGGCGACGTCGTCATCATGCAGTTCGGCCACAACGACGGTGGCGCGCTGAACGACACTTCGCGTGCCAGGGGTAGCATCAAGGGCGTGGGCGATGAGAGCGAGGCGATTCACAACTTCCTCACCCGCCAGGACGAGGTCGTGCACTCCTTCGGGTGGTACCTCAGGAAGTTCATCGCGGACACACGTGCCGCGCGAGCGACCCCGATCGTCGCCTCCCTCGTTCCCCGGAACATCTGGCAGAACGGCGCCGTCGTTAGGAACCATAAGGATTACGCCGGCTGGGCGAAGCAGGTCGCGGAGGCCGAAAAGGTCCCCTTCCTGGACCTTCATGAGATCATCGCCCGCGAGTACGAGAAGATCGGCCCCGAGAGGGTCCGCGAGCTATTCGGCCGCGACCATACGCACACCAGCCTAACCGGAGCCACCCTCAGCGCGCGCCTGGTGATCGCCGGGTTGAAGGGGCTGCCCGGCGACCCGCTGTCCCGCTACTTCTCGGCCCGGGCGGCCGACGTGCCAGCCGCGCGCTGATCGCCAGGCGGGCGCCCCTCGCCAGCCAACGTACCCCCGGCCGGTGAAGGTCCTGCCCCCCGCTCTGTGTCCGGCGTACTACCGTCCGGGGCGCACCGGTTGCAGAGCGGCTCGGCCGCTCCTATCCTTCCGCCTCCACGAGCCCTGATGGCTCGCGCCTGACTCGAGAGGAGACATGATGATTCGAACCAACTTCGCCTTCGCCGGGGTCGCCGGCGTTATGCTGACCCTCGCCGCGTGCGGCGAGGAAGCCTCCCAGGAGACGGCCGACGTCGCCGCGGCCGATTCGGCTCCAGCGGCCATGGAAACGACGGTCACCCCCGCCGCTCCGGCCGCTGGCTCCTTCCTCGATCCGAACACCGCCGCCGCCGAGGAGCTGCAGACCCGGGCCCGCCTCCAGCCCGCCGCCGCCTCCGCCATCGTCGCCGGACGTCCCTATGCGGACAACCTCGCCCTGAACCGCGTGCTCACCCAGCAGAACCTGACCGAGGCGCAGAAGGACTCCGTATTCGCCTACGTCTGGAAGCCCATCGACCCCAACACCGCCTCCGACGAGGAGATCCAGCTGATCCCCGGCGTCGGCGAGCGCATGGCGCACGAGTTCGAGGAGTACCGCCCCTGGACCTCCGTCGAGCAGTTCCGCCGCGAGATCGGCAAGTACGTGGATGAGGCCGAGGTCGAGCGCCTCCTGAGCTTCACGACTCTGAAGTAGGCTATCGGCTATCGGCTATCGGCTATCGGTCCCCCGCTCCACCCGTCGTGGAGCGGGGGAGCGTCGTTTCGGCGATCTAGCCGTCGGGCTTGGGAGGCCGCCGCGAACAGGTGATCGTGGGTACGGAACGGATGACCGATAGCCGATAGCCCGTAGCCGTTCTCGTAGGTGCAAGTGTTTGCTTGCATGATCCGGGAACGCTCCTTATCATGGGCGCATGGAAGCTAGAGAGAAGATTCTGGACGCCGCCGTCCGGGTGTTTTCAGAGGCTGGCTCGCGCGGGGCGACGACGCGGCGCATCGCGGAAGTGGCGGGGGTGAACGAGGTGACGCTATTCCGGCAGTTCGGCTGCAAGGAGCGGCTCCTCCGCGAGGCGCTCTTCCGGGTGTCGGAGCGGCCTTCCTTCGGCAGCCTGCCGGCGGAGCCGGGGGACGCGGAGGCAGAGCTGGTGATCTGGGCGTCAGGGCACCTGCGCGAGCTCTACGCCGCGAGCTCGTGGATCCGACGCAGCATCGGTGAGTTCGAGGAGAATCCCGAGGTGAGCGCCAGCAGCTGTTCGGGCCCGGCGCTGGTCGCGCGCGAGCTGCGCTCCTACCTGGACCGGTTGCAGGAGCAAGGAACCATCGCGGCGGATGCGGACACGGGGGCCGCCGCCGCGATGCTGATGGGAGCCATTCTAGCCGACGCGATCGGCCGCGACGTCATGCCCGATCGCTATCCTTTCTCCGTCGACGAGGCCGCCGAGCGGTACGTCCGGCTCTTCTTCCGAGGGATCTCAGCCAGGGCCGACCTTTCCTTCAGGGACTGACCACATGTGGATCTCAGATTTCGCGATCCGTCGGCCGGTGATCACACTGGTGACGATGCTGGCGATCGTGGTGTTCGGGCTCTTCTCCTATTTCAGCCTGGACACGGACGAGTACCCCGAGGTGAACCCGCCCGTCGTCTCCGTCGCCATCCCGTACCCGGGTGCCTCCCCCGACATAGTGGAGCGCGAGGTCGTGGACCCGGTCGAGGAGAGCATCTCGGGCCTGAGCGGCGTCGATCAGATCAATGCCTCTGCGCTCGATGGCTTCGCCCTCCTCGTCGTCATGTTCGACTTCGAGAAGGACGTCCAGCAGGCGACGCAGGATATTCGGGACGCCATCTCCCAGATCCGGGGTGATCTGCCGCAGGAGATGGAGGAGCCGATTCTCACGCGCTTCGATCCCAACGACCTGCCGATCATCTCGCTGACCCTCTCCTCCGCGACGATGACCGCTGCCGAGCTGACGCGTATCGCCGATCCGGCGATCACGCGTCAGCTTCGCGGCGTCTCGGGCGTCGCGGAGGTGGAGGTGGTCGGAGGGGTGGAGCGGGAGCTCGTCGTCGAGATCAAGCCGCTCGCGCTGCAGGCGGCGGGTGTCAGCATCGCCCAGGTCGTGCAGGCGCTGCAGGTCCAGAACCTCGCCGTGCCCGTTGGCAGCATCCGCGGCGACCTGGTCGAGCACACCATCCGCCTGCGCGGCCGGCTGCAGGGGCCCGCCGATTTCCAGCAGATCGTCGTTTCCCAGTCTGGCGGGCGTCTGGTTCGCCTCGGCGAGGTGGCGGACGTACGGGATGGGTCGGAGGAGCCGCGGACGCTCGCACTCTACAACAACGAGGAAGCGGTCGGGATCGACATCACCAAGACCACGAACTCCAGCACGACCGCCGTCAGCGAGGCGGTGCTGGAGCGCGTGCGCGAGATCCAAGGGGCGATTCCGGCAGGCGCAACGCTCCGCGTCGTCCGCGACGCCGGTGAGCGCGTCGAGACCTCCGTTGCGAACGTGCGTGAGGCGCTGCTGGAGGGCGCGCTGCTCACCGTTCTCGTCGTCTTCCTCTTCCTCAACTCCTGGCGCTCCACCGTCATTACCGGTGTCGCGCTGCCGATCTCCGTGCTGGCCAGCTTCATGGCGGTCTGGGCGTTCGGGTTCACGCTCAATACGATGAGCTTGCTCGGCCTCTCGCTGGCCATCGGCATCCTGATCGACGACGCCATCGTGGTGCGCGAGAACATCGTGCGGCACGTGGAGATGCGGAAAGACCACTATACCGCCGCACGGGAGGGTACCGCCGAGATCGGGCTCGCCGTCGCGGCGACCACCTTCTCCATCGTGGTCGTGTTCGTGCCGATCGGCTTCATGGAAGGGATGGCGGGCCAGTGGTTCAAGCCGTTCGCGCTCACGATCGCCTCCTCGGTGCTCGTCTCGCTGTTCGTCTCCTTCTCGCTCGACCCGATGCTCTCGGCCTACTGGCCGGACCCGCACAAGGAGGAGAAGGACAAGAGCTGGATCACGAGGAAGCTGGACCGGTTCAACGCCTGGTTCGACCGGCAGGCCGAGGGCTATAAAAAGGTGATCGGTTGGGCGCTCGATCACCGCTGGAAGATGATGGCGCTGGCCGCCGGATCGTTCTTCACCGCGCTGGCGATGCCCGCTCTAGGCATCGTCGGGAGCAGCTTCTTCCCCGTGCAGGACATCTCCGAGTTCAACGTCGTCGTCGAGGCTCCGCCCGGGTCGAACATGGACTACACCCGGCTCAAGATCGAGGAGGTAGTGCGGATCGCGCGCTCCTATGACGAGGTCGCGTACACATACGGCACCGTCGGTGGGCAGTCGGGCTCGGTGGACGAGGGAACCGTGTACGTGCGGCTGGTCCCCAAGGCTCAGCGCGACCGCCTGCAGTATGAGATCGAGCGGGACATCCGCGAGCGACTCGGCTCGATCGGCGGGGCTACGGCATCCATTTCCTCCGGCGGGTTCGGCGGAGCGAAGCAGATCGACGTGCAACTCAGCGGCCCCGACAGCCGCGTCCTGAACGACCTGGCGCGCCAGATCGAGGGCGAGGTCCGTCAGATTCCCGGCGCGGTCGACGTCGGGCTCTCCACCAAGGGCCAGCGGCCCGAGCTCGACGTCCAGATCGAGCGCGGGCTCGCTGCCTCGCTCGGCCTCTCGGTCGCGCAGGTCGCCAACTCGCTGCGCACGGCGTTCGCCGGGATCGACGCGGGTGACTGGGTCGACCCGACCGGCGAGACCCGCGACGTCCGGGTCCGCCTCGATCCGGAGTCCCGCGCCCGGGCGCGGGACCTCAACTCCCTCCCACTGACCATCGCAGGCCCGGCGGGGACCGCGACCGTCCCGCTCGGCCAGGTCGCCCGCGTCACGCAGAGCGTCTCTCCCGCCCAGATCGACCATCTGGATGGGGACCGGGTGATCAGCGTACAGGCGAACACCGAGGGACGTCCGCTCTCCGAGGTCATCGCCGAGATTCAGACGCGTGTCGACAACATCGACATCCCGGCCGGCTACACGGTCCGACAGGGTGGTGAGACTGCGGACCAGGAGGAAGTATTCACCTCCATTCTAGCCGCGCTCGGCATCGCCATCATGCTGATGTACCTGGTGCTCGTGGTACAGTTCGGGTCCTTCCTCGACCCGTTCGCGATCATGCTCTCGCTCCCGCTGTCGCTTATCGGGGTGATGCTGGCGCTGCTGGTTACCGGGTCGACCGTGAACCTGATGAGCTTGATCGGAGTCATCCTCCTGATGGGCATAGTCGCGAAGAACGCGATCCTGCTGATCGACTTCGCGAAGTGGTCCGAGGAGGAGGGGATGGAGCGGCGGGAGGCGATCATCGAGGCGGGACGTGTTCGGCTCCGCCCGATCCTGATGACTACCTTCGCGCTCGTCGCCGGCATGCTCCCGGTCGCGATCGGGTCGGGAGAGGGCGGGGACTTCCGTGCTCCGCTCGGTCGCGCGGTCATCGGGGGAGTGCTCACCTCCACCCTGCTGACGCTGCTCGTCATCCCCACCGCGTATGAGATCCTCGCCGATTGGCGTGATGCCCTGTTCGCAAGGGTTCGCGGCGGTAGAAAGGCCGGTGGGCACGAGGAGGGCCGAGGTGGAATCGGAGGCGTCCATGCCGTTACTGAGGCCGGGGACTGATCGGCCGTCAGGCGGCACGTAGCGCCGCCGGGTCGATCGCCGCTCGGTCGAGCGGAACGCCAGTCTCGATCGACAGCGCCTTCGCTACGGTTCGGGCGAGAAAGTAGTCTCTCTTCAGCAGGTCGGCGTGCGTGCCGACGAGCTCGACTAGCTTGGTCCACGCATCGCCGATCCGCACCCTCCCTTCAGTTCGTTTGTGGTACGCCTTGATGAAGGCGAGCAGCTCACGGTGCCGCAGCTCCGCGGCGGGCAGAGCCCAATCCGGGAGGGCAGGAGGGTTCCATCGGAACCTCTCACCGCCCTTTCCGGCGCTGTACAGCCCGAACTGGTGCACCAGGCCGAACGTCTCCTCGAGCCCGTACAGGTACCTCCCGACACCCCACTGCACCGCCGCACGCTTCATCGCTCCGGAGAGGCCGCCCTTCACCGCCTCGATATTGGTGTTCTCCGCGCCGTCCTCCTTCCAGACCCACCCCGCTCCCTCGATGTTCACCCCGATCCGGCAGAGTACACCTCCGCCCGGACCCGCTCGAAATTCGTTGGCCCAGTTCTCGACCCCGCACACCTCGTCGAAGCGGTCCATCACCGCTCGCGACGTCTGATACGCCAGCACGTGTACCCACGCTCCCCGGACGCCTTTGCCGGTGCGCCCCACCCGCCATTCCAGCTGGTCTGGAGCGAATGGCTCCGCGAGGCGTCGCAGCTCCTCTGCCCTGGTTCCCATGCTTCCCCCCGATTGGTGTTCCTGGCTGATACCATGATCTTCGGCGCGTGTTCGGTGTACCAGAATGTACCGGCGACTGCGCGGCGGGAGAGTGCGCCAGCACCATGATCTCGGCGGTGTGGACACGAACAGGAGAAACGATGTTCTCGCAGCTTGAACCGGGCGACTTCGATCGGGAATCTGGGCGCCCACCCGGAGCTTCGCACCGCGGGGGCAGGGAACCCCGTGGCGAAGCTATCCATCGCCACCAGCCGATCGTGGCGGTCCAGAACAGTTCGCCAGGCTCGATCGCCCGCTCCTCCACGGTGTCGCGGAGGAGGTGACCTGATGGCGATCGGACCCAGCGGATCGGTGCTGGAAGGGGCGTCATGCCTGGAGTTGAGCCCGGAGGAGGCGGCGTTCGCCCAGGGGCTGGAGGGAATCATCGACCGTGCTCTGAGAGGGGTGCGGCCGGGCGAGCGGTTCGTCTACGGGATCCATCAGGCTCTGCCGGAGCGGATCTCGGAGTGCGTTGTGCGGCGGTACCTGGCGGCGGGGTGGGCCGAGGCGACCATCCTGCCCGGAGTCACCGGCGCGGCGACCCTGGTGCTGGCGCCTTAGCGGGTGTCGCGGTCGGGCCGAGGAGGACGGAGGTGTGGGGAAGACTCCCACATCGAATCAGGTGCTTACCGGCTGATCAAAATGTAGCCAGGCGTATCTTTGAGGGGTCAAGGACGAGGCGATTCGCCAACCTCTCGAGGAGACGTGATGAAGACGCAATATGTTTGGGCACCGGTCGGATTGGCTCTCTGTCTGGCTCTCGCCGGCTGCGGCGGCGGGGAAGCGGAGGCGGTGCCGGGGGCGGGAGCACCCACCGATGGTGCTGCGGCCAGCGCGCCGGCGAGCGCGCCCGCGGGCCGGGTGATCGAGGTGAAGATGGTGACGGACGGGGCGGCGAACCACTTCGAGCCGGCGGAGGTGACTGCTCGAAAGGGTGACGTCATTCGGTTCGTCCTGCAGAGCGGCGTCCACAACGTGTCGTTCGCCGGGGATCCCCAGGCCGCGGCGGCCGGGCTGCCGGCAACCAGTCCCTTCCTGTCCTCGCCGGGGCAGGTCCACGAGGTGCCGGTAAACTTCGCCGCCGGCAGGTACACGTTTCAGTGCGACCCACATGTGGCGCTCGGGATGGTAGGTACCTTGACCGTCCAGTAGGTCGGTGGCAGGTGCGGAACGAACGCGCCGGGGGACGGTTCCCCGGCGCCTTCGCTGATTCCTGGACCTCAGAGGGCTGCCGAATTCACCAGCGCATCCAGCCGGCGGCGGGGGATCGCCCCGACCTCGCGCGCCACCTCCCGCCCGTCTCGAAAGACGATCAGGTTGGGAATGCCGCGAATGTTGAACCGCGACGCCATGGCCGGGTTCCGGTCGGTGTCGAGCTTCGCGACCAGGATCTCACCCGCGCGTGCCCGCGCCAGGTCGTCCAGAAGCGGCGCCATCATCTTGCACGGGCCGCACCAGTCGGCATAGAAGTCGACTACCACCGGAACTTCACTGTCCCGCAGAACCTTCACCATGCTCTGGTCGCTGACGGCGATCGGCTGGTCGAGCGCGATCGGACGGCTGCAGGCGCCGCACTTCGGGCCGTCCTTCGCCCGCGCGAGGTCCACCCGGTTCAGCCTGCCGCACGCGCCGCAGGGAATCGTCGCCTTGCTGCCCCTCGTTGCATCGCTCACGAGATCTCCTCCTCTCTGTCGCAGTGGGGTTCGCCCTTTCGCATGCGCTCTCCGTGCCAGCACCGAAGGGTTTCGTCTACGGGTGGACGGGGAGCAGCTCCTTCTCAGGTCCGGGGGCTCGTTCTTGCATTATTCGGCTGACCTATGGCTGTACTTCCGGGCGATTGGTTCCGGTGCCGGCCTGGCACATTTCAAAGGCATCCTCACGCGGGAGAACGCGAATGTCGCGTCGGTACGTGCTGTCGAGCGCTCTGTTGGTCGGTCTCTGCCCCGCGGTCGCGACCGCCCAGGCAGGTACTCAGGCCGCGGCGGCGGCGCCTCGCCCGGTTCCGGAGGTGGTCGTACCGTCTCCGGCATTCGAGGCCGCGGTCACCCGCGGCACCCGCACGGCCACGGGTCGCCCGGGCGCTCGCTACTGGCAAAACTGGGCCGACTACCGCGTGCGCGTCCGGGTCCTCCCCGAGGCCAAGCGGGTAGAGGGGACCACCACGATCCGATACCAGAACCGCTCGCCGGAGGCGATGCGCGGCGTCGCGCTCGACGTCCTGCAGCGCGCTGACAGCGTCGCGGCGCTGACCGCGCAGATCGGACCGGCCGCCCTCCCTGTCCTTCCGACCGCCGACGCCTGGTGCTCCTACTGCCCGTGGTTCCTCCCGGCCAGCACCGACGTCACCGCCTGCTGCCCCGGCCACGTTGCCGCGGCACCAGCGCTCGCACCGCCCACCACCCCCGACTCCGCCGGCGACGTGCCGGCGGCCCCAGCCGCACCCGCGGCCTGACAAGACAGGACCCGACCCGACATGAGCACA
>JAHWJV010000039.1 GCA_019348265.1 Gemmatimonadota bacterium | reverse complement strand
GCGCCCGCCGCAAGCTCCGGGTAGACCGTCGCGGAGTAGGCGAGCGCGGGCGGAGATACCGCGACGAGCAGGACGCCGCCCGTCGCCCACGGGTCGGGCACGAGCCGCCGCGCGAGCATCGCCGCCAGCACGAACGCGAGCGCCGTGATCGCCGCCATCAGGAGCTCCACCGCCACGGCGCCGCCGAGCGCGTAGGCCGGGGCGATCAGCAGCGGGAAGCCGACGCCGTGCGGCTCGTTGACCCGCCCGTCCGTTCGCCGCCCGTGGACGTCGAGCACGTAGGGGTAGAACGCCGCGTAGTCGCGCTGCGCGTACTGGTTGGCGAGGTCGACGTCGCCGTCGTACTTATCGATCAGCTTGCGCAGGTACTTGAACCCGATCCGCAGGTTCGTCTCCGGGTCGCGCAGCTCCGAGCGGGTGACGCCGGGCTCCAGCCACCGTGCCGTGGAAGGCATCAGCTGGGTCAGTCCTACCGCGCCGACCGTGCTCGTGGCGTGGTTGCGGAACGAGCTCTCCGCGCGCACCAGGCCGAACGCGACCTCCGGCTCGATCCCGTTGTTCGTCGCCGCCTCATGGATCTCCTCGGCCAGGTCCAGCGACAGCTTGTATCCCTCGGCGGCGTATTCGGCCGCGATCTTCTCGAGCGAGACCCCGTCGTCCGACTCCGAGCGGGTCACCACGACCGGCATCAGCCGCATCGCGAACCCGACCTTCGGCGTGATCTCCTGCTTCGCCGCGACTACCTGCACCGCCGCCGCCACTACCAGCACCGCCTGAACCAGCGGGCGGCGGAGCAGAGACCGCAGCCCCTCGCGCTCGTGCGTCGCCGTCCTCGGCATCCCCAGCTCGTACGTCAGCCCTTTTCGCAAGGACAACCTCCGGTTCATGTGTCCGACGTGAGGGGGGCGAGCGGCCAGAGGCCGCGCGACCGGTTCCACCCACGCTTGTCCACTTTCCCGGCAGGTATTATAACCCTTTAGTCGTTACAAATCAAGTACTTACGGGCGGTCGAGAGGTAGGGGAGCAGGGTTGCAGGCGGCGCGCACCGGCGAAAAAAGGTGACAGGCGCGCGATAGAAAGCGCCCCTGTCCAGGATCTGGATGGGGGCGCTTTGGAGCGCTTTGAGACGCGCCTTCTGGATGGCGGGCCCAGCTAAAGGCCCGCCGTGCGGATTGCGTCCAGGTTGGTGTCCAGAGCTGCGGGCGCGCGACCCGGCGTCGGCGGCGGCGGCTCCGGCTGACGCTCTTCGCTTCGCTGGCGTGCGATGGTCAGGCTGGCCATCACCGCCGCGATTGCTACCAAACCGATGCCAAGCGTACGAATAGCTCCTCCTCGCTGAGGACGCCGTCTGATGTTTACAAACTAGAGTATCGGCAGGTTCCATGCCCTGCATGAGCATCGCCGTGGAACGGCTTCAACGCTGGGTGATTGCGGCGCAGGTGCTTGCACATCGCGGCGGACCGCTCCAATTTCGTCCTCATCCGAGGACGGTTAGCGGACCCTTTAGAGGAGGGCTCAATGAGCGATCGCGAGCGGGTAACGATCGACCCCGCCTTCTCCTTCTCCCTCCCTGAGAAATGGGCCGCCGAGCCGGACGATGAGGAAGGCGTCAGCGTCTACTCGCCAGACGGCTCCGGCCTGCTCCACCTGGTCGCGTTTCCCAACGCTGCCGAGGAAGAGGGGCGAGATCCCGCCGAAGAGCTGTACGCCTTCCTTGAGGAGCAGGGGATCGAGATCGAGGAGGACGAGGTCGAAGACGTGGACCTCGCCGAGGGAGCGGAGCTGGCCTTGTGCGAGTATCTCTCTGCCGCCGATGAGGAAGAAGAGGAAGAGGAGACGTACTGGCTCGTAGGCGTTGCCATGTCGCCCGAGACGCTGGTTTTCGTCAGCTATTCGTGCCCGTCCGGCGAGGAAGAGAAGGAACGTGAGCAGATTCGTGAGATTCTCGGGTCGCTGCAGGTGAAGTGACGAACGGATAGCGCAGGAGTGCGAGAGTGACGGCGGAGGGCGGTTAGTTTCGCCCTCTGGCCCTCCCCACTCTCGCACTATCCGTTCGCCGCCTCCAGGATCTGCTGCATGTCCGCCGGGGAGAACCGGTGCTTCTCGTTGCAGAAGTGGCAGACTACCTCGGTGTAATCGTTCTCCTCCTCCTCGATGATCCGCTTGATCTCGTCGCTGCCGAGGCTGACGATCGCGGCGGCGTAGCGCTCCGGCGAGCAGGGGCAGGAGAAGCGGACCGGGTAGGTGTCGAGAAGCTCGAAGCCGGCGGGGAAGATCCGTCCCAGCACCTGTTCCGGGGTCAGCCCGTCGCGGATGAGGCGGGTGGGGTGCGGCAGCGCCGCGACCTCGCGCTCGACCGCGACGATCTCCTCTTCCGAGAGCCCGGGGAGCAGCTGGACCAGGAACCCACCCGCCGCGTCGACCAGCGTCTCACTGGTGACGAAGACCCCGAGCCCGACGGCGGACGGCGTCTGCTCGCTCCTGGCGAGGTAATAGGCGAAGTCGTCGCCGATCTCCCCCGACTGCAGCTCGACGGTTCCGCGGTACGGCTCCCTCATCCCCAGATCCTTGGTGATGGAAAGGTAGCCCTGGCTGCCGACGACTCCCGCGACGTTGAGCTTCCCCGGCTGGACGCTGTCCGCATGAACGTGCGGATTGCTCACCATCCCGCGGACCTCGCCGCGGCCGGTCGCGGTGCAGAGGATCCGGCCGATCGGCCCGCCCCCGCGGATCTCGATGGTGAGCAGCTGGTCTTCTTCCTTGAGCGATGCGGCCGCGAGGAGCAGCGATCCCATCGCTGTGCGCCCGAGCGCCGCCGTGGCGGCCGGGAAGGTGTCGTGTCGGGCACGCATCTCCTCCACGAGCTCCGTCGCGCGTAGAGCGAAAGCTCGCACTTTGCCGTCGAGGGCAGTGGCGCGAACGAGATAATCTCCAGTCATCTACTCGTCTCCCTGATTGTGATCGCCCGCGGGTACCCTCCCCGGCGGAGCAGAAGAGCGTATACACCAGGTCGGAGGGAAAGGAGCCCCGCCACGGCGGGCGACCGGGAGGTCGGACTTGCCCCCGCTCCCGCGGCAGCGTAGGGTGTAGACGACTTCGCTCGGTGGCCGGCGGGTGTGGTTCGCGGTACGCCACCAGAGCCTGCTTTCACGCTCAGGATCAGGGAGACGTCTGGATGAATGACCCACAGATGGACCGGCGATTCGATACGCTTGCCGTCCAGGTCCACGAGTGGACAGAGTCCGCGATCGCACTCGACGAGGGCCATTTCCCCAGCGAGATGCTCAGCGACCTCGAGGACATCATCGAGGAGTTGAAGGCCTTTCTGGAGGAGCCGGACACCGGCTACGAGCGAAAGGACGTCACGGAGCTCTTCATCACCCCCGAGATGGCGGACATCATCCAGCGCTTCCCCCGCGTCCGGCGCCAGCTAGAGCGCGCCTGGGGCGCCCAGGTGACCGAGCTGATCGACGAAGAAGGCGAAGGGTTCTCGGAGCTCGACGACGAGGACAGGGACTGAGTGACAGGGAACGGGGAATAGGGAACAGGGACCAGCGGGACAACAAAACGCAGGGGCCGACATCGTTCGCGATGTCGGCCCCTGCCGTTTCGGGCAGGCCATTCCCTGTTCCCTGTTCCCTATCCCTTAGACCTTCCGTTCCTTCGGCAGCAGCGACCTGTAAATGCCGATCGCGGCGCGGGCGCCGTCGGCGGCGGCACGGAGGGCGCTCTTGGAGCCGGGGGTGATGTCGCCGGCGGCGAAGATGCCGGGGACGGTCGTCTCGAACTCGGCGTCGATCTCCAGGATACCTTCCTCATCGGCACGGCAGCCCAGCGCGGCGGGAATGCTGCAACCCGGGCCGGAAGCGATGTGGAAGAAGATCGCATCGAACTCCTCGTGGCTGCCGTCGATGAAGGTCACCCCCTCAACCTGGCCGTCCTGACCGTCGATTCCGCGTACCACCTGCGTGCGGACGGGAATGGCGAAGCGGTCCAGCGCGGCGACCGATCGCGCGGGCATGCCCGCGGCGTGGCCGTGCGTCAGGATGGTTAGCTTGTCGGTCCAGGTCAGCATCTGCATGCAGTAGGCGACGATGGGCCGGCTCCAGCCGATGACCCCGACCTTCTTGCCCACGATCGAGGGGCCGTCGCAGTCGGGGCAGTGCCAGATGCTGGTGCCGTAGAAATCCGTGAGCCCCGGGATCTCCGGGATGATGTCGCGCAGGCCGGTCGCGAACAGCACGCGCTTCGCCCCGAAGGCACGGCCGTCGGCGAGCCGGATGCAGAAGTCGCCGATCTCACCATCGAGGCTCTCCACGACAGCCTCCTCCGTCTTGGCGCCGGCATCCCGCGCCTGCGCCCGGCCGATGCGCCGCAGCTCCATCGGCGGGATGTCCTGCAGCCCGAGGTAGCCGTGCACGCCGGTTGTCGGTGCGTTGCGCGGATCGCCGGCGTCGAATAGGTGGACCGAGTGACGATACCGAGCCAGCCAGAGCGCACCGGCGAGGCCGGCGGGGCCTCCACCGATCACGATCGCGTCGTACGAGGTCGATGACACTTCGGCTCCCCGTCACCTGCTCCGTGTATCCGCGCGGCGCTCGATCGGCGCTGCCTCCGGCCAGAGGCGGTAACGCCCCTTGAGGTGCGGAGCGAGCGCGGCGAGCAGCCCGGACACGGTCTGGAACCGGTCGCACGGCTGAGGCGCGAGGCAGCGGAGCAGGATGCGCTCGAGCTGACGGTCCAGGTGCGGCCGGTGCTCCCGCGGGGGCACCGGCGCGTTCCGGAGCTGCGGATATCGCGTATGGAGGTCGCGCGTTCTCAACGGCTCTTTGCCCCCTGAGCTGACACGGGCCGGCGGCGGGTCGTCATCGTCGTCCCACAGCTCGTCCTCCCAGTCGTCGTCGTCGTGTGGCTCCTCGGTGGGCCAGTGGCCGGTGAGGAGCTCGTAGAGCAGCGCGCCGAGGCCGTAAACGTCGGTGGCGGGCGACAGGTGCTCGCGGAGCACCTGCTCCGGGGCCATGTACGGCGCCGTTCCCAGCCGGTCGGACGGCCGGCGCGCGTCGATCTTCCGCACGACGTCGAAGTCCACCAGGATCGGTATTCCCTCGCGGAGCAGCACGTTCGCCGGCTTGATGTCGCGGTAGAGGAAGCCCTGCCGGTGCAGGTAGTGAACGGCCGCGCCGATGTGCATGGTGGCGCGGATCGCGTCAGGAACGTGCAGCCTGCGCTTGGGGAGCGATTCCAGAACGTCGAAGAGCGATGGTCCGGCGAAGTACTCCAGGAGCAGGAAGGGCCGGCCGGCGGCGCTGCCGCTCCCGTAGAGCCGGACGATGTTCGGATGACTGAGCCTTCTGAGGACCTCCTGCTCGCGGCGGAAGGACACCCCGGCACCGGCGTCGTCCAGACAGCCCGGGGCGACGAGCTTCCCGGTCAGGGCGGTCCAGTGGTCGGTGCTCCAGACCTGGTATAGCTCCGTCAGCCGCCCGCGCGCGAGGTGCCCGATGATCGTGAGATCTCCCACACGGTCACCGACGGCGAGCGAAAAATCGGCTCGCGGGCGGCTCGGCTCATGGCTCCAGCGACGTGCCGCGGCCAGGCCCTGATACCGGGGCCGCGAGATTCCGGATTCAGCCATTTACCAGTTTGGTGCAGGAGGAGGGGACGCCGTCTGCCGCGGAACCTGCAACCCGCGTACCCGGCGCGACGGGAACCCGGACTCAGGGCGCGGGTACTTCTGTGTTCACGACGCATTTCTGGAGGTGACATGGCCCGTCCTGTACAGCTCGCCGCGCTTGCTCTGGCGGTTTCTTTCTTGGTCCCGGTGCTCCTGCGCGCGCAGGGGTGGTCTCCGCCCTCACGGCAGATGCCGAGCATGCCTACTGCGGCGGAGCTGTCCGGCGGTTGGATCGGTACGCAGGGGGCCTGGTTCCAGGGCGCGGGAGACACGTCCGCTCTCCGCGGAACGGCTTCCGGCGCCAAGGACGGCAGGGCCCTCCAGGCCCGCTTCACCGGCGGGGGCACACCGGTACCGGTCGCGATCTGGTCCGATCGCAACGGCGACGGCAAGGCGGACATGATCGAGATCTACCGCGGTGGGGCCGTCAGCTTCCAGCTGATCGACGCCGACTACGACGGTACTGCGAACGTGCTTCGGGAATACGAAGGCGGCGGCAAGCTCCTCCGCGAGTCCCGCATCTAACCGAGCAGCGCTCCCCGCGCTCGCTCCGCTGTATTTGCGTTTCCCACGAGAGGCGCTACCCTGAGGGAGCAGGCCGTCCGATGGCGGTCTTTACGGCCCGATCCATAGGCCGCGCCCCTCGACCCGCTGCCTCATGGACCAACACCGGATCGGCCGGGACTCCCTCGCCGACGACGTAGATGCCGTATCGGGTGCCGCGGTCCCATCGGCGCTGATCTGGGACCCCGCGTTAACCGCGTACCGCTTCCGGCCCGACCATCCGTTCAACCCAAAGCGCCTGGAGCTCGCCGTCTCGCTCATCGAGGCGTACGGACTCCTGGATGATCCCGGGCTCCAGCTCCGCCCGCCGCGCGTGGCTACCGACGAGGAGCTGTGCCGCGTACACTCCCCGCAATTCGTCGAGGCCGTTCGTCGCCTGGGAACGGGCGGTGCCGACCCGCGCGACGCCTGGAAGTGGGGGCTGGGAACCGACGACAACCCGATCTTCGAGGGGATGCACGAGGCTTCGGCCACGGTCGTCGGCGGGACGCTGGTCGCCGCGGAGATGGTGATGAGCGGCGAGGTAAAGCGCTCCTTCAGCATCGCCGGCGGGCTCCACCACGGTCATCGCGAACGTGCCTCCGGCTTCTGCATTTACGACGACCTCGCCGTCGCGATCGCCTGGATTCGAGAGCAGTACGGCGCCCGGGTGATGTACATCGACTACGATGCCCATCACGGCGACGGGGTGCAGCAGATCTTCTACGCCGACCCGAACGTCCTCACGCTCTCCATCCACGAGTCCGGCCGCTACATCTTCCCGGGCACCGGCTTCCCGGACGAGCTTGGCGAAGCGGAGGGTTACGGCTACTCGTTGAATCTCCCGGTGGAGCCTTTCACCGAGGACGACTCCTGGCTCGAAATCTACGGTCAGCTCCTGCCGGACGTGGCGGCGGCGTTTCGTCCCGACGTGATCGTGCTCCAGAACGGGTGCGACGCACACGTGCAGGACCCGCTCACGCACCTGCGCTGCACGACCCGCATGTTCGAGGAGACGGTGCGCCTCACCCGAGAAATTGCCGAGCAGCATTGCGGCGGCAGGATCATCGCGACGGGCGGCGGCGGCTACGCCGTCTGGCAGGTCGTCCCGCGTGCCTGGACCCTCGTCTGGGCCGCGCTCACCGAGCAGCCCGTGGGAGACGCGCTGCCGCGCGAGTGGGTAGAGCAGTGGCAGGGGCTCGCCCCGGAGCTTCTCCCGAATCGACTTCGTGACTCACCAGAAGCGCATCCCGCCACCCCACGCCGGCGGGAGATGGAGGAGACGAATCGAGCCACGCTCGCGACGCTCCGCCGCACCGCCCTTCCTCTTCTTCGCGGCTGGGGTCCTGGATTTTAGCCAATGACAAACATGCAGGCACAGCTCCTCTCGCCCGCCCCGGCGGCCGACTCCGCCCACCGTGACGCGGCCGGCGCCGCGTTCGACCTCCGCTCGCTCGTCGCCGCCGACGGGGCGGCGCTCGAGGATTTCTACGACGGGTTCCACCCCCAGCGCGCGGCCCAGAGCCTTCCACCCTCCGGGCGGATTCGCATCGCACGGTGGCTACAGGCGATTCTTCCCACCGGCGTCCACCTTCTCGCCTGGCGCGGCGGCACGCTGATCGGGCATGCGCTGGTCGTTCCCACCACCCGGGTCGGGGTGGGGGAGTATGCGGTGTTCCTGCACCAGAGCGAGCGCGGCAAAGGTATCGGCGCCGAGCTCACGCGGGCGGCCGTCGCCAGCGCTCGCAAGGCAGGGTTCATCCAGCTCTGGCTCACGGTGGAGCCCGCCAACCGCGCCGCCGTCCGGACGTACGAGCGGGTGGGCTTCCGCTTTCGCCCAGCGACCCGACTCTCCTCCGAAGCCGAGATGACGCTCGACCTGGCCGCCTGAACCGCTACGGGAAGTCCGCCTCCGTCCGCTGTTTAGCTCCGCCCTTGCCTCGCTCGAGCCCTGCCGCTTTATTCACCCCCCGCAAAGACGGCTATGGGATAACGCTTCAGCGGAGGGCCGATGGGCAAGCACGAGACCGCCATTACCACCACCAAGGGCAATCGGCGCCTTCTCGATCCGGAAGATCACGAACGGCTCAAGGATTACATCTGGTACGAGTACCCGAACGCGCGGGCATACCGCCGCGAGGGAGATCGCATCTTCCTGCTGCACCGTGAGGTGATGCAGGTGGACCAGAGCAATCTGCGCGTGATCTTCGTAAACGAGGACCCGCGCGACTGCCGGCGGGGGAACCTGCGCGTCGAAAAGCGCCACCAGCGCGGGCGCCAGCGCCGAATCGCCGCCTGGCGCGGGAGCTCGCGATTCCGCGGCGTCGGCTGGCACAAGCGGTCCGAGCGCTGGCAGGCTTTCATCAAGAACCCCGAAACGCGCCGGCTCGAGCACCTCGGCTTCTTCGAGGGCACCCCAGCCGGTGAGCTCCGCGCCGCGCAGCGCTACGACGAGCGCGCCCGTCAGCTCTACGGCGAGGAGGCCATCCTCAACTTCGCACGGGAGCGGAAGCGGCGCCGGAATGCGGCGGCGGCGTGAGAGTCTTCAGTCTTTCAGTCTTCAAATGTCGGCCGCGCGTCTGTCTGCGGGACCGCCTGACCGACGACTGACGACTGACGACTGGCGACTCCCTCTCCGGCGCATTCTTTGCTCTCAGCGGCTGATCGGTTCGACTTCGAAGTACATCAAAACGGCCAGGGCTAGACATCATGAAGCGACTGCAGTTCAGAAGCGCCTGGGCCTGGGCGGCCCTCTCGCTGACGCTGGTAGCGTGCGGAGGTCAGGATCCGGAGGCGAACGCGGCGGGAGACGGGGACAGCACGGTGGTGGCGGCCGACTCCGCTGCCGCGACCTCCGCGGCCCCCGCGCCGGCGAGCAAGGCGCCGGCGCAGATCCGCGGGCTCTACATCAACGCGTACGCCGCCGGCTCCAAGGCCCGCCTCCCGAAGCTGATCGCGATGGCGGACAGCACGGAGATCAACACGTTCGTGGTGGACGTGAAATCGGAGCGCGGGATCCACTACACGAGCCAGGTCGCGCTGGCGACGGAGCTTCAGCAGCAGGGCGAGAACACGCTGCGTGACCTGAAGGCTTTCGTCGATACGCTGCACGCGCACAACATCTACACGATGGCTCGGATCGTCATCTTCAAGGACCCGATCCTGTCGAAGGCGAGGCCGAAGTGGTCGATCAAGAAGGCCGACGGCGGGCTCTGGGTGGACAAAGCGGGGAACACCTGGGTGAGCGCGTGGGACTCGGAGGTGTGGGACTACAACCTCGACATCGCGGAAGAGGCGGCGCGAGCGGGATTCGACGAGATCCAGTTCGACTACGTCCGGTTCCCGGAGCCATACGCGAGCCTGCCGCCGCAGGTGCACCCCGAGGCTAAAGGCGATCGGACGGACGCGATCGCGGCTTTCCTGAACGAGGCGAAGAATCGGCTGCACCCGCTCGGCGCGCTTGTCAGCGCGGACGTATTCGGCCTCTCGCCGAACGACCCGGACGATGTAAACATCGGGCAGCAGTGGGAGACCATCGCGGCGACGGCGGACCACATCCTCCCGATGATGTATCCGTCGCACTACCTGCCGGTGCACCTGCCGGGGGTGAAGCAGCCGGACCTCATGCCGTACGAGACGCTGTACAAGTCGGCGGGGATGGCCCGAATCCGCAACGACAGGCTGAAGGAAGCGGGGGTTCGACCGGCACGAGTCATCGCCTGGCTGCAGGCATTCAGCGCGACCTGGTTGAGGAACCACCTGGAGTACGGCCCGAAGCAGCTTCAGGACCAGAAGCGCGGCGTGTACGACGTCGGCTTCGAGGACTGGGTGCTGTGGCACCCCGGGTCGAAGTACGAGCCGATCCTGGGCGGGCTGGAGCGGGAGACGCAGTCCCGCGCCAAGCCGACCTACACCCCGCCGGCCGACGTGCTCGCGGTGGTGGATCTGTTCGAGAAGCAGGGCGTCCGGGTCGCCCGCGAAAAGGCCTCGGCCCAGGCCCGCGGCGACACCAGCGACCCGGCGGCCGCCCAGGCGGCGAAGAGGGGGACAGCGGAGTAGAACTATCTCGCCGCGACCGACGCCTCGAGGCCTAGGTGCTGGTAGAGGGCCTCGAGGAGCGCGAGGGCGACGGGGCCGGGGCGCCCATCGCCGATCGGCTGGCCATCGAGCTTTGTGATCGGCTGCACCTCGGTGGTCGTGCCGGAGAGGAAGAGCTCCTCCAGGCGATCGATCTCCTCCGCGAAGATCGGAGCCTCGTTCACGACGAAGTCCAGATTCCTGGCGAGACCGATCAGTACGTCGCGGGTAACGCCCGGGAGGATGTAGTTGCTCTTGGGGTAGGTGCGGAGCTCCCCGTCGATCACCCCGAACACGTTGGTCGAGGATCCTTCCGTGATGGCGCCGTCGCGCAGCAGGATCGCCTCGAAGGCGCCGGCCTCCTTCGCGCGCTGTTTGGCCACCACGTTCGGCAGGAGGTTCACCGTCTTCAAGTCGCAGCGCGCCCAGCGGATGTCCGGGAGGGTGATCGCGGACACACCGCCACGCCGCAGCTCCAGCGGAGAACTGAAGGGAGCCGCGGACATGTACACCGTCGGTGGCGTGTTCTCCGGGAAGACATGGAGGCGCGGGGCTACACCGCGCGTCAGCTGCGCATAGACGGTGGCATCCCCCTCGGCCAGCCCGTTCTCGGTCAGCAGGCGCTCGCTGATCTCACGTAGCCCCTCCCGAGTAAGCACCTCCGGTCCGCCGATACGAAGCTCGCGCATTCCGCGCTCGAGCATCAGCCCGTGCCCCTCCTCGTACACCAGCTTTCCCCGAATCCCGCGCGTCAGCTCGTACACTCCGTCGCCGAAGAGGAAGCCGCGGTCATCCACCGGGATCAGAGCTTCCGCCTTCGGGATGTATCGGCCGTTCAGATAAACGAGCATGGGACCTCCGGAGGACGCAGAGAACGCCGACGCGCGGACGGCGCGGCGGCGGACGGTATGGGGGGGTAAATACGAAATGGCCGTGGGTCAGGCAAGAGGCGCGGCCGGAGTCCAGTGCTCGAGCCGCAGTTTTCGCATTGCCAGGCGTCGCCGACGTTGTATTGTTCTCCCTCCGCCGGCCCGTCCTGGCTCTGGCGTTGGACGGAGCACGGAATCCCACGATGAGCCGACATCCTTCACGATCACGGTCCGGGCCCGCGCCGCGCGGTGGGGAACCCGTAACCGTCTTCGGTTCCGCGGGGGCTCCCGACTGGGTTTTCGGAAGCGCGCTGGTCGGCGTCTACGCCCTGTCCGGGCTCACCAGCCTCGCGTACGAAGTGCTGTGGGCCCGAGTTTTGGCGCTGCAGTTCGGGGTCAGCATCTTCAGCGTGGTCGCGGTGGTGGTCGCGTTCATGGGCGGGCTGGGAGCAGGGAGTCTGGTCGGGATGCGGCTCGCGTCGCGGGTAGCTCGCCCGCTCCGGATCTTCGCGACTCTGGAGACGGGGATCGCACTATTCGCGCTGGCGATGCCCTGGGCGTTGACGGCTGCGGACGGTTTGCTGTCCGGCCTCGCCGCCCGGACGACGCTGGTCCAGTGGTATCTGCTTCTGGGTGGCGCGGCCGCGCTCTTCCTCGCCCTGCCGGCGCTCGCGATGGGCATCGGCTTTCCGCTCGTGCTGCAGGCCGCGCGCGGCCGTGGGATCGGCCTGAATCGCGTGTACGGGTGGAACACGCTGGGAGGTGCCGTAGGAGCCATGCTCCCGCTCGCTCTGCTCCCGACCTTCGGCTGGCTGGCTTCCACTCAGATCGTGGCGCTGATCGGGTTGTCCCTGTCGCTCGGCGCCTACCTCCTTTCGCGCGTGGGGGTGGACGCAGAGGCTCGGGCCACGACCTCGGCTCCCGCGCTCCCCGCGACCAGCCTCTTCGCCTACGCGGGCGTCGGAGCGGCGTCGCTGATGCTGGAGATCGGCTGGACCCGCCTGTACGGGATGGTGCTCCTGAGGACGGAATACGTCCTGGCGATCCTGCTTGCCGTCTTCCTGGTCGGGATCGGCGTGGGGAGCCTGCTAGCGGGCTTCGCCGACCGGCCGGGCTGGTTCGAGGCGGTACCCGTCGCCGCTAGCGTTGCGGCGCTGATCAGCCTGCGCCTCCTTCCCGCCGTCTCGAGCTGGGCTGATGGAGCCACCTTCGACAGCCTGACGCAGGCCCTGGTGCTGCAGGGGAGCGTGCTCGCGGCGGCCACGCTGCCGGTGACGCTGCTCCTCGGGATGTGGTTTCCGCTCCTCAGCGCCCGCCTCGGAGGTGACAACGGCGCTGGGGCCCGGCTTTATGCGCTGAACTCCCTCGGCGCCGCTTCCGGCGTGCTGCTGGCGGGGGTGGCATTGATCCCATCCATCGGGACGGCCGCCACGACCGCACTCGCGGCGGCGCTGCTCCTGGCCTTCGGCCTGGTGTGGATGCGAGGCACCTGGCGATGGCCGGCTCTTCTCGTCGTCTGCGCGGGCGCCTGGCTTTCGCGAGAGCTGCCACCGCTGCGCCAGCTGCAGCCGCGAAGCATGCCCGAGAGTCACGACCTGTACGTCCACGAGGACGCGGTAACCATCACCCACGTAGCGGATCAGGGCGACGGCCAGAGGGTGCTGCTCGATGATCTGCAGCGGGTCGACGCGTCGACGTCGCAATGGGACGTCGAGGAGCAGAAATCCCAGGCGCGGCTCCCGCTGCTCCTTCACCCGGACCCCCGCACAGTGCTCTTCCTCGGCCTCGGCACCGGCATCTCGGCTGCCGGTTCGCTTCCCTTTCCAGGTCTGGAGCGGTACGCGGTGGAGATCTCGAGCGGAGCGATCGAGGCGACGCGCCGCTGGTTCGCACCCGCCAACGGCGGGGTCGCCGCCCGGATGACGATCGTGCGCGATGACGCGGTTCGCTTCCTTCGGGCAGACACCCGGCAGTACGACGTGATCGTCGGCGACCTCTTCCATCCCGACTTACCCGGGCGCAGCGCCCTTCTCTCGCGGCAGCAGTTCGAACGCGTGCGCGCCCGTCTGGCGCTGAAGGGCGTCTTCATCCAGTGGATGGCGATCCACCAGTTCGACCGAGAGTCGCTCGAGGTGGTCATGCGCACCTTCGCCAGCGTCTTCCCGGAGGGAAGCATCTTCCTGAACGGCTACCGGCTCGCGCTGGTCGGCGGGAGTGGGGCGACACACGCCGCTCCGAGCGTGTTGCCGAAGCTCGAGCGCATGACTGGCGCGCAGGCCGCGCTCGCCACCGGAGGGGAAGGAGCCTGGACCTGGCTCAGCCGGTACTGGGGCCCGGTGGATGTTGGCCCGGGGCCCATCCAGGATGAATGGGCGCCGCGGATCGAGTATCGGCTGGCGCGCGCCCGCCACGGCGGAGAGCTCGACGTGGGGCTCGTACAGGCGTACCTGCTGGACCGCCGCCCGGCCGTGGAGTCCGCCGCCCTCGCTTTGCGCGTCCCGGACGGAGATCGCGGGCAGTTCGAGCGCGCCTACGAGGCCACCACGATGGCGCAGCTCAGCAATGTCGTGGCCCGGGAGCCCGGGCGCGAGCGGGAGGCGCTGCGGCTGACGGAGCTCCAGGCGCGGCCGCTGACCTCGTTCGTGCGCAACCGGCTGATCAACGACACGTACCTGCCCATCATCGGCGACAACCTGGCCAAGCAGATCGGCACCGTGGGCGAGGCCAAGCGCAGCGACCTGATGGGGCTGCTGATGATGATCTCGCCCCCGGGGTACGGAAAGACCACGCTGATGGAGTACGTGGCGCACCGGCTGGGGCTGGTCTTCGTCAAGGTCAACGGCCCCGCCCTGGGCCACGAGGTGCGCTCGCTGGACCCGGCGCAGGCGCCGGACGCCACCTCCCGGCAGGAGCTGGAAAAGCTGGGGCTGGCGCTGGAGATGGGGAACAACGTGATGCTGTACGTCGACGACATCCAGCACCGATCGGACGAGC
>JAHWJV010000399.1 GCA_019348265.1 Gemmatimonadota bacterium | reverse complement strand
CCCAGCGAGTGGAGCGCGTCGATCTGCTCGGACACCTTCATGGTCCCGAGCTCGGCGGTGATCCGCGCGCCGACCCTGCCGATGAACACCACGGCGGTCAGCACGGGCCCGAGCTCCAGGATGATGCTAGACGCGACGACGCTGCCGACGATGTACAGCGGCACGTTTCCGGTGAACTGGTAGCCCCCCTGCTGCGACGTCACCACGCCCGCGAGGATCCCGGTGACGGTGATGATCGGCATGCTCTGCACGCCCATCCAGTGCAGGTCGCGCGCGATCTGGCGCAGCGTCGTCCGCCCGGTGAACAGCGCGCTGACCGTCCCCCAGGCGATCAGCGCGATCTGCCCCGCGTGCCTGGCGAGCCCCTCGGAGCTGCGACCGACGCCCTCGATCCAACGAAGGTGGAGCGGGAGCTTGCGAGCCGCCGCGCGACCTCGCTTCGGCGTGTATTCCTCTGTGACGGGAATCTCGACCTGCATCGCTCCTTGTTGGTCACCGATGAGCCTTCACCCGCGCAAGGCAACGCCTGTCCAGCACGAAAGTTCCGGGCCAGGGAGGGGTCGTCTCTCGCATGAGCTGATCCACCCGCGGCGGCTATATCTGATGAATTGATGAATGATGAATTTACACGGTTAGCGAATTCGTCTTCATCATTATCTCTACCTCGGCGGCGCCGCCGTGATGCGGACGGGCGTCCTGACGGACACGCCGGTGGCGGCACCGGTGAGCACCGTATCCCCGGCTACCACACCGGAGACCAGCTCGACGCGCTCCGTCTCGGGATCCGAGAGCCCGAGCTGAACCGGGACTCGCTCGGTCACGCCGCCCTTCACCCGCAGCACGGTCGGGCTCACGCCGGTCTGGTCGACCGCGGCAAACGGCACCACCAGCGCCTGACGCGTGCTTGCCGTCACCCGCCCCTCCGCGAAGAGCCCGGAGACGAGCGCGCCTCCGGCGTTCGGGATGGAGATGAAGACCGGCACCTGTCGAGTGAGCGGATCCGCCGCGGGGCTGATCCGCTCGATCCGGCCAGTGAAGCTGCGGCCCGGGTAGCCGCTGACCGTGAAGGTCACTGGCGCGCCGATTCGCACCTCGGAAAGCTGGTCCGAGGACAGGTTGGCCTCGAGCTGCATGGTCCGCGGGTCCACGACCGTGAAGAGCGCGGTTCCGGGAGAGACGACGTCGCCGGCGTTGACCGGCCGGTCGCTAACGACCCCGGAGATGGGCGAGCGGACGACGGTGTTCGCTACCTGCTTCGCGGCCGCGGCGAGCTGTGCGCGGGCCCCGGCGAGCTGCGCCTGCGCAGAGCTCACCGCGTTGCGCGCGCCCTCGAGATCACGAGTGGCGAGCGCACCCGCCTGCACCAGCGTCGCGGTGCGCTCCTGCTCCCGCTGCGCCACCTCGTAGTTGCGCTCGGCGGAGCGTACCGCGGCCTGGGCGGAGAGCTGAGCCTGCTCCGCGGTCGCGCCCTCGAGCCGCGCGAGGACCGCCCCACGTGATACCGCCTGACCGCGTTCAGCGTAAACCTGCACCACGGTGCCGCCGATCTCGGCGCGCACGCTCGCCTCGCTCCTCGCCTTCAGCGATCCCGAGATGACCGGCCCGCTCTCGATCTGATCGCGCATCACTACCGCGACGTTCTCGACGCCGACGTTCACCTGCTTCGGCGCTTCTTCCGCGGCTGTCTCTTCCCCGCCGCACGCCGCAGCCGTCGCCAATCCGAGAAGGGCGACCACCGGATGGGCCGAACGCGCGACGCGCAACAGGCGGCTACCCGCCGAATGACCTGCCCCGATGACCCGACTCATAGTCCCCCCATTCCCGGCATGGCGGGAAACGATCCACCCGCTGGCTGTTGCTGCGGTCCTGCCTGCTGGCCCTGCGGAGGCATCTCCTGCGCCGGCCCCTGCTGACCACCGGCGCCGACGCCGCCGAGCGGCAGATTCGGCAGCAGCGTTACACGGGCACGCGCCACCTGCAGGTTGCGCGCGGCCGAGGCGCGGTTGGCCTGGGCCTGCTGCAGCAGAATTCTCGAGTCGCTCAGCTCTACCTGCGTGGAGATCCCCTCGCGGTACCGAACCTCGGCGATCTGGTACGCGCGCTGCGCCTGCTCCACCGTCCCGCTGCTCGCTTCCCAGGCGGCCTGTGCGGAAGCGAGCTGCTGGTACGCACTCCGGGTGTCCAGCGAGGCCAGCTCCCGCACCTGCTGCAGCCGGGCCCGCGATTCGAGCAGGTTCGCCTCCGCGACCCTTTCCACCCCGCGCAGTCTGCCGCCGGTGAGGATCGGCACCGAGAGGCTGAAGCCGACGTTCCAGTTCTGGCGGCTCTCGCTCAAGGTCGGGATGAACCCCGTCGGATACGCCACCCGCCCGTACTGCGAGACGAGCATCAGATTTGGACGCCGCTGCGACTCCGCCACGGCTACCAGCGCCTCCTGGACAGTCACCGCCTGCAGCGCCTGATCGACCGCCGAGCGAGTCACCATTGTGTCGACGATGATCGCTGGCGCAGCGGCGCGCGCCGGCGCGTCTGAAGCCGCCGACTCCCCGATCGCCGACGGCAGGTCGCCTTCTCGCAGCTCGCTCGTCAGCTGGATCGGCTCGTCCGCCGGGATGTTCAGCAGCTGCCGGAGCCGCAGATAGGCGAGGTCGCGATCCGCCTGCCGCTGGATGACGACCGGCCGCTGGTCGTCACGCGTAACCTGCGCGCGAAGCAGCTCGAACTCCGGCTGCGTCCCCACCTCGCGCGCGAGCGCGGCCTGCCGAAGCGTGGCCTCCGACTGGTCCAGGGTAGCCCGCGCGATCGCCAGGAGCTGATCGCTCAGCACCGCGTCGTAGTAAGCCTGGGTGATGTCGAGAGAGAGCTGCGCCTCCGCCTGCCGAAGCGCGATCTCCGCCGTCTCCACGCCTGCGCGGGCGACTCGGTTCTGCGCCGCTATCCGGCCGCCGGCGAACAGGTTCTGCGAGAAGGAAAGCCCGAGTTGATAGGTGTTCTCCCGCCCGAAGGGGAGGTTGGCGAAATCCAACCCGCCACCGCCGGGCGCCGCGCAGTTGAACTGCCCCTCGAGCATGCGGACGCGCTGCTCCAGTGGGAGCGCCGGATCCGGGACGAAACCCTGGCAGGGCGGGAGCGGCGGCGCCGTCGTATCCGAGGGCGGGCCACCGAAAGCCCCTTCGAACTGCGACGCCAGCGCGCGATTGTAAGAGAACGACGTAGAGAGCTGCGGATACAGCTCGCTCCGGCTCTGCATCTGCTGACCCTGCGCCCGCAGAACCGCCGCCCGAGCCATCGTGATCTGCTCGCTCTGATCCCCCGCCGTGCGGATCGCGTCGCTCAGGGAGATCGGACGCGCGGCGCCGCCGGTCTGCGCCTCCGCTCCGGTGCCCGGCGCCAGAATCGCGAGCGCCCACGCGACCACCGCAGCCCGTACCCGGTGCGCCGTCCTCCTTCGCCTACCGACAAGCTTCATCGTGCCTCCAGATGCCCCGGGGGGACGTCTCATGT
This sequence comes from Gemmatimonadota bacterium, assembly GCA_019348265.1. GTDB lineage: Bacteria > Gemmatimonadota > Gemmatimonadetes > Longimicrobiales > Longimicrobiaceae > JAHWJV01. The sequence continues at coordinate 296 of JAHWJV010000399.1, read as the reverse complement.
TGTTGCCGCGGACTCGCCCGCCGCTCCCCTTACGACGCCTGAGCTACTCGCGTTTCGCCCGGCGACCACCCGGTCCGCAGCATCGCCATCGCTTCCTCCACCAGATCCAGGAAATCACCGTGGGACGCCACCTCCTCCGCAAGGTGCCCGCTGAGGTAGAGCGAGGTCAGCCCGTGCACCAGACCCCACCCCACCAGCGTTCCCCGCCGCGCGTCCGGCATACGGAAATACCCATCGTCGATCGCCCGCTGGACCATCACTGCCGCGAAGTCGCGCGGCAGCGCGCCCACCGGCTC
>JAHWJV010000398.1 GCA_019348265.1 Gemmatimonadota bacterium | reverse complement strand
CCCGCCGCCCTCAGCTCTCCGCCATCGGGACCGATGAGCTTGACGGCGCGAACGTCCTTGCGATTGGGCAGGACGCCGGTAGCAAGGTTGTACTCCTGCCACCCCCCCTTCTTCCCGCGCACCTTCACTTTACCGCGAGCCTCAACCGAGTTGCCCCCTCGCTCGAACGACGCCTCACCGGGCCCGACGAGTGCCGTCGACGGGTCACGGAGGTTGTCGCACGCTGCGAACAACACCATAGCGGTGAGGGCGGCGAGTGCCGGGGCCTTGATCCGCTTGAAGTCCATCATTCGATATACCTCCTGAAATGGCGAACCGATCGGTGCGAATGCACCGCCTCGCTGAGGAGTATCGGCCGCGGGCGCGAAAACTTTAGGCGGGTGGGCAAAGAGTTCATGGCGCCGCGGCCCTGGACTCGTGGAGAGCTTCGGGGAGACGAGATGGAGGCGGATCTCGGCGCCGTACTTGAGCGGCTTTTCTCGGGAGGCGGATCCGCCGCCTCGCTGCTGTGGCCAAAAAGACCTGCAGGTGCGATCCCGGTCTACTGCACGGGTGATCTGTCGCCACGAACCACGGTGTTCCCGTGCTTGTCCACCGTTTCAAGGGTCTCCGTGAGGACGTGGCGATAGCCCTCTGGAGTGACGATGTATCGGAAGCTCACCCGGTCAGTCGGGAACACCCACTTCTTTGATCCGCCGGGCGGCCAGGAGTACCACTTCCCGTCGACCTTCATGCGGTGCTGGTGCAGGGAGTTCTCGTTGCCGCCATTGGATGGCTGCCGGCACTCTTCCTTCAGGACGGCTACGTACGCCTGGATCTGAACGTCGTCGATGATGCGCGAGTGAGCGCCGTGCAATTCAGCCATGATGGTCGTTCAAAGCTCGGATCCACTCGCCTGGAGGTCTCGGGTTAGGTGGTTGTGTCAGCAAGCAGCCCCTCGAGGTCAGCGTCGGTGAGTCTCCTCGAGTCGCCAAATCTTGTGCAGGGGCGTCGTGAGCACTCGGCGTCGGGAACTCCTCGAAGACGAGCGCGTGGTGGTCGGGGTCGATCCCGCCCTGCGGGAGGTCGCGCGGGGCGACGGCCACCCGATAATAGATCGCGCCGCCGCTGCCGTGCCGGGGTCGGCCATTTACTCGACGACAGAGAACCGCTCAGGAGGAACTGATTACGCGTCGCACCTGGAGCAGGGCGTTTCGGGCCAGACCGACGTCCAAGTCCGGTCCGGCGAGCGCGTCGTGGCCCGTGTCGATCCACTGCTGGGCGCGCTTCAGGACCGGTAGCGGGATACCTTGTACATCCAAGTCCTCGAGCCAACGTGGGCCGCGGAGCTTCTCCCGCGCGTCAGCGTACCGGTCTTGATCAATGAGCTCGGCGATTGAGTCGAGCCGGTTCAGCAGGAGCGACGCGGTAGACGTTGAGGACTCGGCTCTTCCGCTCGGCTGGCCAGAGCTCGAAGGGGTCCAGCTGGCCCGGACACCGGGACCTCGGGTGGGCTCGGGTCCGCTGCCCTGGCGCAGGTCCACGATGGTCCGCTGCATTTCAAGAAAACGGAAGCGACTCTCAAGACGGGTTCGGATCCGCAGCATGGCCTCGCCCCATTCGACCGGTTTGGTCATGAAGTCCTTCGCGCCTTTGTCGAGCGCCTCTAATCTCAGCTCAGATGAAACATCGGCGGTAAAGACGACGATGGGAACGTACTCGCCATCGGGGATTTCGTCGCGAAGCTGCTTCATCACCGCGATTCCGTTGAGCGGTGCCATGTGCATATCCAGCAGCACGAGGTCCGGCTGAATTTCGCGGAAAAGCTCACGAGCTTCCATCGGCAGCTGCGTGCTCCAGATGTGCTGGTACCCGGCTTTCTGCAGCATGGACGTGCACAACTTGATCATGACGGGGTCGTCATCGACGAGCAGGATCTTCGCGGTGTCGGTGATCTCTTCCCATCCAGCCATGGTCACTCCCCGCTAGTGGTTCTACGCGCCGCAATCCGCTGCGCCGCCCTGCCGCCCCGAAAGGTTGAAGGGGCGTAAAGGGTGACAAGTGTAGGCGACCGGACGGAGAAAGTACGGCGTCGCACGGGGGAGAGGAAGAGTGCTCGCGCGGACGAGCTGGACTCGGTAGATCGCCCCCGCGATTCCGTGGTGGAAGAAGCCGGAGCGGGGCGCCGTGAGCTCAGTTGTCGAGCGGTTTGTAAAGATCCCAACCTGAAGAGGGAGCGGGTCTTTAGGAATCCACCGCTGAGTCGCCCGCCAGAAGCCGCTCAATGAGATCCGCTACGTAGGTGGGCCTGGCTGGTTTCTGATATACCTATCAAAGCCTGCCCGGTACGCGCGCGCCGCGTCAGAGTCCCATCCCGTTGCCGTAAGTGCTACCACCGGGACCCGGGAGGTCGCCGGATTGGACTTCAACAGGGATGTCGCTGTCCATCCCGCCATGAGCGGCATCTCGATGTCCATCAAGATCAGGTCGGGGACGAGCGCCACCGCCGAATCGAGCGCGCTCATTCCATCATCTCCCTCGTGGCAGGTGTGGCCGCGGTACTCGAGGATCACTCGATATACATCGCGGTTGTTCTCATCGTCGTCGACTACCAGGATCACCGCCATTTGGCTCTGTCCAATTCACCCCCTCTGTGCGAGCCGTAGCTCCGGACTGCGGAGCATGCAGGACACTCGTTCCTCTCGGGACTTCGCAAGCAGTGGCTGCGCAAGGCGTTATACTTGCACGAGAGCCGACTCATCCTTAACTACCCGAGCCGGAGGCGCACGCCAGTGCAGGACCGAATTACACTCTCCCTTAAACAGGCGCAGATCCTGATCAGTCAGCTACGCAACCCCAGCGTAGATCAAGCGCGCTGAATACCTCGCCTGGAGGGATGGCTCCAGGATGCGCGTATCGCTGCGATGAAGGAGAATAGCGGGTTCGCTCCGGATGAGGCTCGTACTCTGGAGCACGCGGGAATACTTGCCGCGTGCCTGGCGGATCTCTCTCATCCAGAGCGCCTCCTCTGTCTGTCGGAACTCGAACAAACCGTGTCGGAGTTGCTCCAGGTGCGGCTCCGGCCGCATTCCGCTGGGTTCGCCCGGAACGGCGATTCGTGATACCGCCAGACCACTCAGCGCACGTTCTCTGGATCAAGGCTCGCCGTGGCAGGCGGGCGGGCGCGCTCCGCTGCGATGCGGCTCGGCAGCGCGCCGCTGACGCCCTCCAGCCCAGGTATCCGGCTTCCGAGCGGATCCCCGCGGAGAAGGCGATTCAGTGCGGCCCGGTTCTTCTTCCGTATCTCCAGGATCGGCTCGCCTCGTTCTCTGCGGCGCCTCCAGGTGGTGACGGCTTCCCTTCCGAAGCCGTAACGCTCGGTCGCTTCGCGCCCGTTTACTCCCCGAAGTGCCTCGAGCCCCCGATCGATTTCTGCGGTGAGATCGGTCGGTTTCTCGGTCAGGCAGTCGGCGGAAAGGGAATGTGTATTCATTTCATGCGAGCACTCTGCTCCCCCACGGAACAGATGATCTTCTTACGACGAGAGCAGATGACCGTCACGTCTCCCATCGAGCCACGACTGTATCCCATGACCCACGCACGGGTGCTGGGCAGTCGCATTCTCCGCTCGGACTACCAGAAGACCGTCGTCAGGATGGAGCGCGGAGGCAACCGCATCCCGCACGGCAGCAAGCCCATTGGTGGTCTTTACGTGCCACGTTGTGTAAAGCACACGGACCGCGTCCCTGTCGATCCCGCGGATCGACTTTTCGGCCCGTGCGTAATCGCTCGTCTCGAACCGCGTGCGGAGTTCGTACGTCACGAAATAGTTGA
>JAHWJV010000397.1 GCA_019348265.1 Gemmatimonadota bacterium | reverse complement strand
TCGCATCTACCTCCGCTTTTTTATCGATGGTAACGATCGCCGACATCCACGCACGCGAGATTCTCGATTCACGTGGCAATCCGACCGTGGAGGCCGAGGTCGTGCTTTCCAGCGGAGTCTCCGGGCGGGCGGCCGTGCCGAGCGGAGCGTCGACGGGCGAGCACGAGGCGGTGGAGCTGCGCGATAACGAGGACGGACGCTACGGGGGCAAGGGCGTGCTCGACGCCGTGTCGAACGTGGAGGAGGCGATCGCTCCCGCGGTCCGCGGGATGAGCCCCTTCGACCAGGTGCTGGTCGACCGGGCGATGAACGAGCTGGACGGCACGCCCAACAAGCGCCGCCTCGGCGCCAACGCGATCCTCGCCGTCTCTCTCGCCACGGCGCGCGCCGCCGCACGCGAGGTGCGCCAGCCGCTGTACCGCTACCTCGGCGGCCCGCTCGCGAACACGCTGCCGGTGCCGATGATGAACATCCTGAACGGCGGCGCCCACGCGGGTAACAACGTCGACTTCCAGGAGTTCATGATCATGCCCGTAGGCGCGCCGACCTTCACCGAGGGTCTGCGCATGGGCGTCGAGATCTTCCACTCGCTGAAGAAGGTGCTCACCTCGCAGGGGAAGAACACCGCCGTCGGCGACGAAGGCGGCTTCGCGCCGGACCTGGCCGGCAACGAGGAAGCGATCTATGTGATCGTCACCGCCATCGAGAAGGCCGGCTACAAGCTTGGTGAGGACATCGTCCTCGCGCTCGACGTCGCCGCCTCGGAGCTGCACCGCGAAGACGCGTACGTCTTCCACAAGTCGTCGAACGAGCGGCGTACCTCGCTGGAGATGGTCGACTTCTACTCGGACTGGACCAAGCGCTACCCCATCCATTCCATCGAGGACGGCCTCGACGAGAACGACTGGGACGGCTGGAAGGCCCTCACCGACGCCATTGGCGACCGCGTCCAGATCGTCGGCGACGACCTCTTCGTCACCAACACCGAGCGGCTCGCGCGCGGGATCGAGAGCGGCACGGGCAACGCGATCCTGATCAAGGTGAACCAGATCGGCACGCTGACGGAGACGATCGAGGCGATCGACATGGCCCGGCGCGCCGGCTACAACGCCATCATGTCGCACCGATCGGGCGAGACGGAGGACACCTTCATCGCCGATCTCGCAGTCGCGACCGGGGTCGGCCAGATCAAGACCGGGAGCGCGAGCCGCACCGACCGCGTCGCGAAGTACAACCAGCTTCTCCGCATCGAGGAGCGACTCGGCGAGGCCGCACACTACCCCGGCACCTCCATCTGGCGATGAGCAAGGCGCAGCAGAAGACACTGGCGCGCCGGCTCCCGGGCGCGGTCCTGCTCGCCGTCGCGGTCTACTACGCCGTCTGGGGTGGCGAGTACTCCGCCTTCGACCTGTATCGCCTTCGTAACGAGCTCCAGGCCGCCTCCGCGGGGCTCGCCGAGGCGGAGGCCCAGGTAGACTCCCTCGGCGCGCTGGCGAAGCGCCTGGACGGCGACAAGGCCACCATCGAGGCGGTCGCCCGCGAGCGCTTCGGCATGATCCGCGACGGCGAGCTCCTCTACCGCTTCGTGCCCGCGGCCGACGAACCCCCGGCGACCCAGCTGCGCGTCACGGCCCGCACGCCTTGACCCCCGGCCTTTTCGGTTTATCTTTCTGGACTTATCGCGGGGTGGAGCAGCCTGGTAGCTCGTCGGGCTCATAACCCGAAGGTCGCGGGTTCGAATCCCGCCCCCGCTACTAGCAAGAAAGGGTCGCATCTCTCCGAGATGCGGCCCTTTCTCGTGCTCTGTCGGCACGGAATGGCTCCTGCATGCTCCGCCGGGCACAGCGGCGCGCGCGAAACCCGAGTGACGAGAGGGAGCATGGAAGACCGGACCGGACGTATCGGAGAGGAGATACGGGAGGCGAAGCCCAAGGCGCCGCCACCCCCCGCGGCGGGGAAGCAGCCGAGCCCGGAACCCGAGGACTCGCTGCTCCCGAGCGGGACCCACCACCCGCGAGACGGTGAGCCGCCGGAGGACCTGGCCAAGACCTCCGCGGCTTAGCGATCGGCCAGGGGAGCGAGCACGGGCCTGGCCGCGCGTCCTGCGGGGTAGATGCCGGAGACCAGCCCCGCGAAGGCGAGTCTGGGAGCGACGGGGCGCGCGGGGAGGGGGACGGCTGGGGGGAGCCGCCACGGACGGGCATGATAGTCGCGCCCGCGGCAGTGGGTTCCCTCCATTTCCGACGCTCGGAGCACGACATGGATCTCCTCACCTGGATCATCGTAGGACTCGTGGCGGGTGTGCTGGCTTCGCTGGTGATGGGCGGTACGGGTTACGGCATCATCGGGGACATCATCATCGGCATCGTCGGCGCCTTCGTCGGCGGCTGGCTCTTCTCGCAGCTGGGCGTCGCCTCCCCCTTCGCCGGCGTCGCAGGAACGATCTTCGTCGCCTTCATAGGCGCGGTGGTTCTGCTGTTCGTGCTGCGGCTGATACGAGGTGGCGTGCGCCGGTGACCAGATAGTTCAAAGTGCGACGTTCAAGTCCAGAGTGACTCCTGATCTACTTTGAACTCGGAACTTTGCACTTTGAGCTATTCCCGCTCCAGCCACTTCGTGAGCAGGTACCGATCGTGGTCCTGGTACCCTGCCCGGTGATAGAGTCGCTGCGCGGACTCGTTGGCGCGATCGACCTCCAGGTGCAGCGCGTGGACCCCCTCCGTGCGGCATAGCTCCTCGACGAAGGCCAGGCTCAGCGTCCCCGCTCCGCGCCCGCGGAACGGCTCACGGACGTACAGCTCGTCCACGAGCGCGTCACGCCCATGGAACTCCAGGCTGAACCCGAAGGTGAGCACGAGGTACCCCGCCAGCTCTTCTCCGGAGTGAATCAGGGCGATCGACCCGTAGGTGTGGCTTTCCAGGATCTGGCGGAGGGCGGCGCGAGCCGGCTCCTCCACGAAAGTGAGGTGCTCCAGCTCGTAGAACTCACGCATGAGCGAGAGCACGAGAACTTCGTCGGCGGGGCCCGCGAGGGAGAAGCGTACGGACATGGTCGCTGAGAGTGTGGCGCCGCGGGTCAGGCGACGGGCTGATGGCGCTGCAGCAAGCCGCGAAGCGCGGGCATCTCCTCGAACGTCTCGTGCGCGCCGGCTTCCTGGAGAGCTCGTTTACCGAGGGTTCCCGCGTATCCGAAGACGCACATCCCGGCTGCCACCCCCGCCTGCACGCCGAGCACGCTGTCCTCCACCACTGCGCAGCGGGCGGGCGCGGCGCCCATCCTTTCGGCGGCGTACAGGAAGAGGTCCGGGTGCGGCTTCCCGCGCGAGACATCGCCGGCGCTGAAGATTCGACCCTGGAACCGCTCGTACAGCCCCGTCTTCGTCAGGGTGGCGTGGAGCTTCGCATGGTCGCCGCTCGAAGCGACGCAGTGCGGCCATGGCAGCGAGTCGAGCACGGCGCCGATCCCGGGAACCAGCTCGAGGTGCCGCTCGAACGCCTCGACCGTGCGCAGGTGGAACTGCTCGGTGAAATTCTCCGGCGCCGGCCTGCCGAGCTTTTCCTCGATGATCGTCATGCACATCGGCATGGACCGGCCGAGGAAGTGGTGCAGCGTCTCTTCGGACGACAGCGGCAGCCCCAGGTCGTTGAGCATCTCCGTCAGGATGCGGTTGGAGATAGGCTCGCTGTCGACCAGCACACCGTCGCAATCGAACAATACCGCGTCCCAGCTCATGAATCTCCGTTTTCGCTCGTCGAGCGCCCAACAGCGACGGGGCCTGGGCTGTAAAGAGGGCTGGGGCGCCGCGCGCGTGT
>JAHWJV010000396.1 GCA_019348265.1 Gemmatimonadota bacterium | reverse complement strand
GATCTGTGTCGAGGTATTCAGCGACGATCGGACTGCGTCAGGGGGAGCAAGGTGCCCCGTCGGAGAATCAGCCGATCCTCGCGTTGAAGAACTACCCGTGGACCGAATCGTCCCAGGCAAAATGGGCGTTGCGTCGGCTGCTGGGCGACCTCGGGCGCGACATCCCCTCGCTCTACTTCCAGATCGTCGACATGTACTACGCTCCCGGCCGCGACGTGCCGTACGTCGGGATGAACATGAAAGGGCTGCTGCGGGCGGATACCTCGATGAGAGTGCTGTACGCGAAGCCAGCCTACCACGCTCTTCAGCACCTTACGTCGACCTTCGACCACACGCTGGAGCGCATCCCGCACTACCCGTACACCGGTGGATCAGACACACTCGCACTGTTCGGCTACCGGAAGAAGGGTACGGACGAACAGGTGGTGACCATCTGGAAGAGCGGATCGACACCGAGCAACAGCAATGAGAAGACCGCGATGGCTTTCACCTTCGCGGCAGCGAAGTTCTCCGATCCAGTCTACGTGGACCTCCGCACCGGAGCAGTCTACGACATTCCGGAGGGAAGCTGGAGCCACGACGGGACACAGCACGCATTCCGCGACATTCCAATCTACGACTCCCCCGTTCTGATCGCTGACCGAAGCACGCTCCGTCTCCAGCCGGCGCGCTAGCTCGCCTCTCCCCACGAGACCGCACCGGGGTCCGGCCCAGCGACAAGCTACGCCCGTCCCATAAAAATTTTCTAAACGATCCTTCAATAATGTTTCGTTGAACTTGTTGCCGCCGGGCGTAACATACAGCTACGCAACGGCTGCAGGCGGGAGAAAGGGTGGGAGCGACCGGTGACGTTCGAAGCGTCGCCTCAGCGCGCAATCCGCGCCGTGCGGTACCGGAGCATGCCGAAGACTACCCCCGGGTCCAGAAGGCGTCGGTCCGACTCCACACCAATCTGATGAGGAAGCAGCGATGAGACATCTTTTCCTACTCCTGGTCTGTATCGTCCTCCCGACGACGGTGTCGGCGCAGGCGACGGGCCGCATCAGCGGACGGGTGATCGACGCGGCGGGCGCTCCGCTGGCGGGCGCGGCGGTGAGCGTCGCTGGCCAGGGAGCCGTCACCGGGGCGGATGGCGGTTACACCCTCAGCGGAGTCCCCGTCGGCACGCATACCGGGCGGGCGACACGGGTCGGTTATGCCGAGGCGGTTCAACAGGTGACTGTGGCGGCGGGGCAATCGGCCACCGCCAACTTCCGACTCCAGGCGCAGGCGGTAGCGCTGGAGGAGCTGGTGTTCATCGGCTACGGGTCCGTTCGGCGAACTGATGCCACCGGGTCGACCGCTTCCATCCGGAGTGAAGCGGTGGAGAGCCTTCCAATCACGTCCGCAGAGCAGATCCTCCAGGGTCGAGTCGCGGGGGTGCAGGTGGTTCAGAACACCGGGGCGCCGGGAGGCGGGTTCACGGTTCGCATCCGCGGAGGGAACTCCATGCTGGGGGGGAACGATCCACTCTACGTGGTGGACGGAATGCCGGTCACCTCCAGCAGTATCCTGAACAACATCAATCCGAACGACATCCAGACGATGGACGTCCTGAAGGACGCCTCGGCAACGGCCATCTACGGAGCACGTGGCGCGAACGGCGTGGTGCTGATCACGACGAAGAAGGGCCGTCCCGGGAGTCGGATCGAGTTCGAGACGTACGCCGGCGTTCAGGAGGTCGGCAGGATCATTCCGGTGATGAACGCTCGGCAATACGCCGAGCTGGCCAACGAGTTCGCCCGCAACGAAGGGGTGAAGCAGGTCCCGTTCACCGACCTGGACAACCTGCCGCACGACACGAACTGGCAGAAACAGATCTTCCGGACCGCACCGCTTCAGAACTACGCGCTGACGCTTTCCGGGGGGAGCGCCGAGACGAAATACCTGCTGTCCGGCAACTACATGGATCAACAGGGCGTGATCCGCTCGAGCGATTTCGCACGTGGCACGCTCCGGCTCAACGTTGATAGCGACATCAACGAACGCCTGCGGATCAGCAACAACCTCATGCTGACCCGCTCCACGCGGCATGAAGTCGCTGAAGACATCGTTCACAACGCCTTCGTGGCGCCGCCCACGATTCCCGTTTACGACGAAGATGGCAACTATTACGACTACAGCGACTACTTCTGGTGGGGGCAGGCTCCCAGGAACCCGATCGCCGACGCGAACGAAGTGCTGGACCGTAGCACGAACATTCGCATCCTGGAAAGCTTCACGGCCGAGTACGACCTGCTGGAGGGAATGCGGGCCAAGACGCTTATCGGCGCGAATTACCTCGACAGCCAGACGGACTACTACGTGACACGCCGGCATGAGCTCGGCGGGTCGGGGGGCATCGCCAGCGCGGGTCGCGGCGAGTCGGCGGTATATCTGAACGAGAACACCCTCAGTTACGATCGCGCGTTCGGCGAAGACCACCGCATCAACACCGTCGGCGGCTTCACCTGGCAGCGGGCAGACCTCACGCGCCTCAGCGCGCGCGCGAGCGGGTTCGTCAACGACCTCCTGCAGAACAATGTGCTGGGTACCGGCGAGAGCATCGCCCCCCCGAGCACGAGCCGCACGAACTGGACTCTTCTCTCCTGGCTGGGCAGGGCCAACTACTCGCTGCGGGACCGGTATCTGTTCACGCTGAGCGGGCGGGCGGACGGATCCTCGCGCTTCGGCGCCGGGAACAAGTGGGGCTTCTTCCCGTCCGCGGCCTTCGCCTGGCGTGCATCCGAGGAACCCTTCCTGGCGAACGCCGAGGCCATCTCGAACCTTAAGCTGCGCGCGAGCTGGGGCCGCACTGGCAATCAGGAGATCGGGCTGTACAACTCGCTCCAGCGCATCGTTCCCGATCTGCTGGTGATGGGAAACGGCCTGGTCACCGGCTTCGCCCCGGCCAACGTGGCGAACCCCGACCTCCGGTGGGAAAAGACCGATCAGTACAACGTCGGCCTGGACCTGGGATTGTGGGATGAGCGGCTGACCGTCTCGGCCGACGCCTACGTGAAGAACACGACCGATCTCCTCGCCCTCGTGGTGCTGCCGGCGAGCTCCGGCTTCGGAAGCATGCTCCGCAACGTGGGCGCGGTCCGGAATAGCGGGTTCGAGCTGGCCGTCGGCGGCGTCCCGGTGGATGGCGAGTCCTTCCAGGTGACGATGGACGCGAACATCGCGACGAACCGCAACAAGGTGGTCGCGATCGCGCAGGACGACGAGTTCATGGCCGGGGGCGTCGGACTCCACGGGGCCATCCACCTCATCCGCGAGGGTGAGCCGATGTCCGTGTACTATGGCTTCGAGGAGCAGGGGCTCGACGCGCAGGGCCGCATCCGATACGTGGACCACAACGGCGACGGTCGCATCTCCGACCTGGACCGCGTCATCCTGGGCAGCCCATACCCCGACTTCACGGGCGGGCTCAACACGAGCATTCGCTATCGCAACCTGGATCTGAACGCGTCCCTCCAGGGCTCGTACGGCAACGAGATCTACAACTCGAACCTGGGGTACGCCGCCGCTTCCTTCACCCGCGGCGAGAACCAGATCGTGGACGTGTACAGGAACCACTGGCGCCCCGAGAGCCCGGATCCGAACGCCAAATACCCGCGGCTGAGCACCACGACGCTCTTCCGGCCGTCGGACCGGTTCATCGAGGACGGTTCCTATCTGCGGCTCAAGAGCGTACGGCTGGGCTACCGGCTTCCCGCTTCGGAACGCTTCGGCTACGAGGATCTGACGGTGTACGTCAGCGGGCAGAACCTGCTGACGTTGACCGGCTAC
>JAHWJV010000395.1 GCA_019348265.1 Gemmatimonadota bacterium | reverse complement strand
AGCGCGGCTACGTCCGCTGCAAGCTTACGCCGGAGCGCTGGACCACCGATTACCGCGTGGTCCCCTTCGTGACACGCCCCGGTGCCCCGATCTCCACGCGCAGCACCCTGGTGGTGGAGAATGGGAGACCCGGGCTGGTGTCATGAAAAGATGAAGTTCTTTGCCTGCCCGGCGGAACTATTCCTGATAGAGCTCCCCGGCTTTGCGAGCCGAGAGCAGGATGCCCTTGATCATCGCGGAGCTGAAGCCCTGGTGCTCCATCTCGTTGAGGCCCGCGATGGTGCAACCGCGGGGGGTGGTCACCTGGTCGATCTCGGACTCGGGGTGGCGGCCCTGGCTGAGGACGAGCGCGGCGGCGCCCTTGGCGGTTTGAGCGGCGAGCAGCAGCGCCTCCTCGGGGTGGAACCCGATCTCGATGCCGCCCTGCGAGGCCGCGCGGATGGAGCGGAGGAAGAAGGCTACGCCGCACGCGCAGAGCGCCGTCGCCGGGATCATCATGTTCTCGGGAACGACGAGCGTGCGCCCGACGAACTCGAAGAGCTCCTGCGCCTCCGCGAGCGCGGCGGCGGCGGACTCCTCGCCCGAGAGGCAGGTCATGGACTCGCGAATGGAGACGGCGGTGTTCGGCATCGCGCGGACGATGGTCACCTCCTGGCCGAGCCGCTCGCGCAGCTGCCGGATCGAGACGCCGGAGACGACGGAGATGACGCGGTGGCGGCCCACCTCCAGCGCGTGCGCGATCTCCTCCAGGAGCTCCCCGATCTGCTGGGGTTGCACCGCGAGCACGACCACGTCCGATGCCTGCACGGCGGCGGCGTTGTCCGAGCCGACGCGGAACCCGGCGTCGGCGAAATAGCCGAGCTTTTCCGGCTGGCGCCGAGTGATGCTGATGCGAGAGGGGGCGCAGTAGCCCGCCTCCGTCCACCCCATGGCGAGCGCGCGGCCGAGGTTACCACCGCCCAGGATGGCGATGTCCGGGCGGTTGTCCGTTTGGGAGTAGCTCATCGTGGAACGGTCATCCTGATTCGAGTGAGAGGCCGGCTGCTCCGTTGTGCGACGGGTGGATGGTCGGTCGGGTGCGGGCGCCGTGACGGGCCCTTCCAGATCGAGCACGACCGCCGCCTTCGGGCCGGCGGCCAGCGCGAAGCCACCGTAGTCCGACGCGAGCTTCTGCGGGAACTCTGTCACGGGCGCGGTCTGGAAGCCCAGCTGGAGAAAGAGCTTTTCCCGGTGGGTGAAGGCGAAGACGCGGCGGGCACCTCGCGTGTGAGCGCGCAGCAGCGCCGCTTCCACGAGCCGCCGCCCGATCCCCTGCCCGTGCTGGCTCTCGTCCACCGCGAGCGAGGCGATCTCCGTCAGGGCGGGCGAGTGTACGCGCAGCGCGACGCAGCCCACGACGGTGTCGTCCTGGCCGATCGCGACGATGAACCCGCCGAGATCGCGGTGGATCTCGCCGAGAGAGCGCCGACGCAGCCATCCCATGCGGGCGTATTCCGTGAGCAGCTCGGCAATCCGCTGCAGGTCGTCGGAGGCCGCGGGACGAATCTTCACCGCCGAGGCCACGCCGCCGGTGGCCGGCCCCTGACCCGCGGACCCCTGCGGAACCCCCGGTCCCATCATTTTTCCAGGTCCCATCCGGTCTCGCGCAGATGGCTCGAATGACAAAAGAGCGACCCCTCGACCAACCGAGAGGCCGCCATCGACCGTCCAGCAGCAATATCCGCCGCCGTGGGGCGGCGGTCAAGCGACGGCGCGCCCGCGGCTGCCGCTGCGCGCGGCCCTCGGGGTGGCGAGGCGGGCACCGGTGTCTTATCTAAGGAGAACTACAGAGAGCCGCTGCGCGCCTCGCGCCTCGCGCTGCGCGATCGAGACCCCCGATAACCAACCTGGAGAGAAGCGATGCGTGAACCCTGGAGCAGAGGTGAGCTCGATCGCCGCGCCTTCCTGAAGGGGATGGCGGTGATGGGCGGAGCCGTGGTGGCCGCCGGCTGCTCGGGCGGGACGATGATGCAGGCCGGGGGGCTGGCGAGCGCGGTTCCGCTGCGGGACCGCATGGGGATCGGGCTCTACACGGTGCGCGACCTCACGCCCACGGACTACGAGGGCACGCTCGCCAGGCTGCGCCAGATCGGGTTCAAGGAGGTCGAGCCCACCGGCTACGAGACCTACTCGCCGCAGCAGTTCCGGGCGATGCTGGACCGGGTAGGGCTGACGGCGCCGAGCACGCACGCGAGCCTGGTCCTCGGCCCGAATCTGCAGGAGCAGCTCACCGGGTATCAGATCATGGGTCACCGCTACGCACGCGCCTCGGGGCAGCCCGCTCCCGCTCCCGGGGCCGCTCCCGCCGCAGGGCAGGCCACGCGGCCGGCCCCTACGGTCGACACCTGGAAGCGAACCGCCACTGTCTACAACCAGATAGGCCAGGCCGCGAAGCCGTACGGCATCAAGGTGCTGATCCACAACCACACGGCGGAGTTCGGGCCCATCGCCGGCTCCAACCTTCGGCCGATCGACGTGCTGCTCACCGAGACGGATCCCGAGGTGGTGGTGTTCGAGCTGGACATCGGCTGGTCGAGCGTCGCGGGGCAGGATGCCCTGGCGATGTTCCGGCAGCACCCGGGTCGCTTCCCCCTGTGGCACGTGAAGGATGTCGCGGGGCTGGGCTCCATGACCCCGCAGCAGACCATGGCCGAGCGCCAGCGCGCCGCCAAGATGGCGATCGTCGGGGAGGGGGAGATCAACTGGAAGCAGATCTTCGACCAGGCGCGTCTCGCGGGGCTGCAGCACTACTTCCTCGAGATCGAGGGCGAGGCCGTCGCGAACGGCTCCCTCGCCGCGGCCCAGACGAGCTATACGAATCTGCGCAGGATCATCTCGTAGGAAGCCGTTCAAAGCACGAAGTTCAAAGTACAACGGTCAAAGTAACCGTCTGGCTACTTTTGAACTCGTGGATCTCTACGCCAGCTTCCGCGCCGTCGCGTTGAGCTCGTCCGCGAAGTGCTCGGTGTCGAGGCGGAGATCGTTGTTCAGATGGTAGGTCAGCGTCTGAAGCTGCTCCTCGACCAGCATGCGCATCTCATCCAGCAGGTCGGCGAGGGAGACGAAGGCCCAGGTGTGGAGGAGCGCGTCGGTGATTCGAATGTAATCGGGCCTACCGGGCTCTAGGAGGAGCTCCGCCAGCTGCTGGAGTGCCTCGCACAGGTCCCCGCGTACTGCGTCCTCGGGAGTGGCGTTGCGGTTCTGGTCGGGTGGGGTGGACGGCATCACTCGTACGGTCAGCGTGACGGCGGCGGTGGAGCGTGCGGGCGGGGCGCCTCGCACGCTCCTCTCGCGCTAGCGGTTGGGGTCGCCGGGATTCGGGTCCAGGTTGCGCTGGACCTTTCCAATGGTGTCCTGGATCTTCCCCTTGGCCTGGTCGAGCTTGCCCTCCGCCTGGAGGCTGCTGTCGCCGGTCAGACCGCCGGCGGCGTCCTTGAGCTTGCCCTTCAGGTTGGTGGCTTTGCCCTCCGCCGAGTTCTCCATGCCCTCGGTCGCGAGATCGCGATTGCGTTCGTCCATTGAGCTCTCCCTGGCTGAGTACCGGCTGCCCCCGAGTGTACCCCGGGGGCAGGGAGGTGGATTCGCAAGATGTGGTCCGACTACGCACGGCGTGCACCCCGGCGCGGTGTTGCCGCTCGCTGGCGGCCCGGTATAGCGCGGGCCCGGGACGTGCTGATCGTCTGAGAGTCCAGACCTCCGCAGGATCATCCCGCACACGAGAGTTCGCATGTCGACCGAGAGCGCGAGAAGTGCCGAGGGCGAGTTCAGGGGCGTCGAGATCGTGGCGAT
>JAHWJV010000394.1 GCA_019348265.1 Gemmatimonadota bacterium | reverse complement strand
TGCAGGCGCTGCGCGAAGGTGTCCCCGGTCTGCCACTCGTCAGCGAGCAGCCCGCTCCACACGAACAGCGTTTCGAAGAACGTGCCCGAGGGAGGAGCGGAGTTGGTGCCGCTGGTGGTGCCGATGAAGCGCGACAGCGCGCCCAGCCTCAGCCCCTCGGCACCCTCGGCGGTCTGGAGTTCCTCGGGGTTGATGATGTCCGGGTCCGTCACCGAGAGGACCTCGTCGGTTTCGCAGGCCGCCAGGGGAAGGCTCGCCGCGAGGGCGAGCATCCCCAGAACGGCGCGCATCCGGCCACGGCCCCTAGTAGAGTTTCGTTGCATGAGTCCAGTTCCGTAAAGGTTTCAGCGTTGTCTCAGAAGCCCAGGTTCACGCGGAGCGTGAAGTAGGTCGGAGGCGGCTGCGACTGGAAGTCGCTGCGCACGTCGCCGCCGTACCCGGTCTCCGGATCGGAACCCGAGTAGTCGGTCCACAGCTTGAGGTTACGCGCCGAGAGCGTGGCGCTGAGCGAGCCGGCTCCTCCCACCCGCCTGGCCCACGCCTCGGGCGCGGTGACGTTGAGCGCGAGCTCGCGGAAGCGGATGAACGAGGAGTCTTCTATGTAGCCCGCCTGGGTGTTCCCGAGGGAGCGGTTTCGGAGGGCCGTCGCCCGGGCCTGCTCGAAGAGCGATGCGGCGGGGTCCAGCGCGCCGGCTGCAGGAGCGCGGCCAGCTGCGCCAGCGTCCGCGCCCGCTCGCCCATCAGGCGGGTGGCCGACAGGGCCGTCTCCGCGGCAGCCCTCTCGATCAGCTGGTCGCCGACAGCCAGGATCTCCTCGGCTATCGCACGCAAAAAGGCCGCTCGCACACCGGGAGCCAGCCGCCGATAAGACTCGAATGCGCTTTCCGCCTTCTCGAGCGCGCGCGACACCTCCTCCGGGGTAGCTTCCGAGAAGGAAGGCTCCAGGCTCTCCCCGGTTTCGGGGTTCAGGGCTTTGAAGGTCGCCGTGCCGAGCTTGGATGGCGCAATGCCGACCCAGTTGCCGCCGAGCAGATCCATGGTCTTCACTCTAGGAACGCGCCCCCGCGCGCAGCGACGGCTGGGGCTGCCCGGCGCCCTGCCCCGCGAACAGGTCGCGAGCGACCGGGGCGAGAGTCTCCAGCTGATCGGCCGGGAGCGGAGAGATGAACGGCGGGATCGACCCCGTTTCCGCGATGCCGGCCAGCTCCGTGGCATGGTGCAGCACCCGCGCCGGTCCCCAGGCGTCGCGCAGGTCCTCCAGTGGCAGGAACAGCTGCCGGATCTCCTCTGCGGTTTTGTACTCCCCGCGCACGCACGCCTCGAATAGCGCCTGGCTGAGCCGGGGCTGAACACAACCCGAGCCCGTCGTGAAGCCGGGTAGCCCCCACTCCTGCATATGCACCACCGCGGGACGCTCTCCGATCCCGCTCACGAGCAGGCTTCGATCGACTCTGCGGAGGAGAGCCTCCAGATACGGATCCACCGCCGGATCGCGACGGACGACCGCGTACTTGATGAACGCGCAGATCCCCTCGTCGACGAGCCGGGCCACGACATCCAGCCCCGCCTCCGCGTCCGCGCCGAAGTTGTTCTCCTCCTTCAGGTAGAGCACGAGCCTGGTTTCGGCCTCCGCCGCGAACTCGCGAAGCCCACGCTCCAGGCCGGCGGCGTCGCGCGGATCTCCCGAAGGCAGGAGCATCACCGCGGGAAAACGGTACGGGCGGAGCAGCGGCGCCTGATCCATCGCACGTCCAAACGATGGCCCGGCACTCGGAATCATCCAGAAGTCGTCCGGCGCGCCGGACAGCCACTCGAGGAGCTGCTCGTATTCGGACAGGGTGATGTGATAGAGGAAAGCGTTCCCTCCGTAGAGGAACCTGCGCAGACCGCCAGCCGCCATGTGCTCCAGGAGCCGCTCGTTTTCCGCAATGCTGATGGTCCGTCGCGGATCGCTTTTTCGCGCGAGCGGCGGAACCGGAAAGACGCCGTTCAGATCAGCGGATGTGATGGGTGTGGTCTTCATGGGAGTCTCAATCCTTCACTTGAGTATGCGTGGCCCGGTGCGACGGGGTCGCTCGCTGCCGAGAGCGCGCTGGCGAGCCATTCGAGGTGCGGCCGGGCAGCCAGGCCGAGGCAGTAGCAGGAAACACCGTCCAGTTGCGCGTCGCGCAGTGCTGCGACTCTCTTCTCGACGTCGGCCTCGGACGCGCAGTCCGGCGCATGGAAGACGAAGCCGCCATGGAGCGGGGCCGGCCGCTCAGCGGGCGGCGGCAGGCGCCGGAGCTCCATCGACATCCGCTCCAGCGGTACTCCGAAGAAGGTGACGGTCGCCGAATCGGCTCGCCCCGGGAGATCCCCCCAGTCGAGGGTGCTCTTGCCGCCGATGAAGAGCGGGTCCGTGGCGAGTCGCACGTCCACAGGGAGCGGATGCGCGCCGTCCCTGATCTCCTCCAGCAGGCTCCGAACGACCTGCCGTCGGCCCGCGAGCAGCTCGTCCAGGACTCCGGCGTCGAGAACCGTTTCGGGCGCGGGCCGCAGACTCCCGTCTCGCGGGGCTTCCGCGGGCGAGCGGAAGTACTCCTCGAGCCAGGAGCGCGCCCGGTCGGCGAAGGCCTCAGCCACGCCGCCCAGCGACGCGCGGCAAGACGTGCACACGCAGACGGACAGCAGCCACTTCGCTGTGGGTGAGAGCGTGATGCCGCTCTTATCGTGGAGGGAAGCGTGCTCGAGGCCCATGTAGCCGAGAGCCTCGAGCTCGAGCCCCGCGATGCCCGGTGTTTGCGCGATGTCGGCGCAGAGCGCGGTGACGTAGCGCCGCACCTCCGGGTTCGCGGGGCAGAGTCCATAGGTGTAGCGGTCGCCGAAGACGTTCTCGATGCAGCAGTCCGGGTTCTCGGCACCCAGGCGGTCGTTGTGGCAGAGAACCGCCCACGCGTTCACCGCCAGCCCCGCGTCCGCGCAGGTGTGGATAAACGCGGGTACCAGGGCGGTGGCCGGAGCGACACGCGGCCGAAGCCGGAGGCCCCGGTACCGTTCCAGACGGGCGGCGAAGTAGACGGCTCCCGGGTCGAGCTCGAGCACCCGGCCGGATCGCCGCCTCGGGAGAACGACCCGTCCGCCATGGTAGGAGAAGGCAAGGGAGCAGCGCTCGAGGCCGACGGCGCGAATCTCCGCCACCGCGGCACGGGGCTCGACGCCGTCGAGATCCCAAGCGTGCATGAAGATGGAGTTCATCCCGGCACCAGGCCCGCGGTGGCCTGCTTGCGCGCGTAAAGCGCGAGCAGCGCGGCCGTGGCCAAGCAGAGCAGGCCGACGACGACCGCGAGCCGGCCGCTCAGCTGCGCGATGGAGGGGAGACTCATCACGAGGTACAGAACGCCCACGCCCGCGAAGACGATCGCGAAAAGGTTCGCGAGCGACCGTCGGAAGCCCGGCGACTCCACCGGCTTGTCTTCCTCCGGCACCGGCGTGGCCAGGCGGGTGAAGAAGGCGGCAACGCGCCCGCGGTACTCGTCCGACGCACGGCCCACCAGGCCCGAGAGCAGCAAGGTGGCGAGGCAGACCACGATCTCGATCAGGGTCGCGGCTTCATCATCGTTTAGAGCGTCTCGCTCCAGGGCGACCGACGCTCCTCTTGCCTCAAAGCGGCGTCGCCGTCTCAGACGCTCAAGCGACATACGCTTTGATGATGTCGACACCGGACGCCCGGCTGCGGGATCTTCTAACTGAGTGCCTCAGCAGGCAAGACTTGGCGCCGGCCGACGGTCGGGTGTCGATCAGCGGCGACGGCGAGAAGGCGCAAGCCGTCTGGCACGGCTTTCAGGAGTTC
>JAHWJV010000393.1 GCA_019348265.1 Gemmatimonadota bacterium | reverse complement strand
GCGTTAAGCATGCCGGGCGGCAAGGAAAGGCAGCCATGAACGACCCCGTTATCGCCTCCGTTGAGGCGCCCACGCCGATCCTCTGCGTGCGCGAAGGCGCGCCACCGCCGCCGGGACGCGAGCGCACCGCCGCCCTGCACGATTTCAAGGGCCAAGCGGGCCGCGCCCAGCCGGTTTACGACGCGGACGGCGGGCTTGCCGCGATCCTGTTCGGGGTGGGGTCCGGGTCGGACGCCTCGCTCGCCCGCGGACTGGCGGGCAAACTCCCCGCCGGCGAGTACCGGCTCCAGGACGCGCCGGAGACCTGGGAGCCGACGCTGACGGCCACCGCCTTCGCGCTCGGCTGCTACGCCTTCGACCGCTACAAGGCCAAGCCCGACCACGGCCGGGTGCGGCTGGTCGCCCCCGACGGCGCCTTCGCCCTGCTGTCCTCGCACGCGCACTGCGACGCGCTGCTGCGCTCCAGCGCGGTCAGCAGCGACCGGCGCAGCTCGTCGCGCTGGCAGGCGGTCGAGCCGACGCTGTCGGAGGAGGACCGGGCGTGGTTCGCCCGCGCCCGGTCGTTCCTGTTCATGGACCCGCCGGACCACACCCGGCTGCGCCGGCTGGTGAGCAAGGCGTTCACGCCGCGGACGGTCGACGGGCTGCGGCCCGTGGTGGAGCAGCTGTCCGGTGACCTGCTGGACGCCGCGCACGCGCGCGGGCGGTTGGAGCTGGTCGAGGACCTCGCCTACCCGCTCCCCGTCGCCGTGATCAGCCAGATGCTGGGTGTGCCCGCCGAGGACCACGTGCGCTTCGCGGACTGGTCGGCCGTGCTGGCCAGCGGGCTCGACGACACGCTCGGCACCGGCGACCCGGAGGCGCTGCGCGCACGTCGGCGGGCGGCCGACCAGTTCCGGACCTACTTCGCCGAGCTGGCCGAGCAGCTTGGCCACGAAGTCGGGGCGGTTCATCGTGGTGATGCAGACGTCGACGGTGCCGTGCTGGGCCCTGTCCTCGGGCACCTGGGCCGTCCACTGCGCCGAGCGGACCACGACGTCGGAGTCGCCGGCGACGACGTCGTACCAGTACCACCCGCCGTCCACGAAGGGCTTGAGCGGCAGGTCGAAGACGAACGTGGAGCTCGAGTCCTCGCCCGTGGTGACGGTCTCGACGCGCTGCGAGCGGCCGTTGGCCATCGAGCGGTAGACGACCACGGTCGCGCCCGGGCCCTCGACCGTCAGGGTCAGCGTGACGTCGGTGACGATGGTGTAGCGGCGCCAGTACGACGCCGGGAAGGCGTTGAAGTAGGAGCCGAAGGAGATCCGCTGGTGGGACAGCGGCCACTACCTTCCCGCGGCCGCGATCGACCACGCTACGGAGTGGCTCGCGGAGCGACTCGGCTGAGCCGACCCTGGCATCCCGCTTGCGAATCTTCGGCCCTCCGACGGAAGGTTTCCGCGCGGCGGATGAAGCTCTGGGGCGGGAAGAAGCATGACCGAACAAGAAGCTGAAAAGCGGCTCGTGATCGTCGACGGGTCCAACGTCGCGCACTCCAGCGAGCGCGAGCGCGCCGTGCTGGACAACATCCGCGTCGTCTGCGAGAAGCTCGTGCAGGAAGGATACGTCCCGATCGTGGTCGTGGACGCCGCGCTTCGCCACCAGATCGATCATAAGGAGAAGTACGAGGAGATGGTGGAGAACGGCACCATCCATCAGGCACCCGCCGGGACCGACGCCGACTACTTCATTCTCTCCTTCGCCCGCGAGCTCGAAGCCTCCGTCGTCTCCAACGACCGCTTCAAGGACCGCCAGCAGGCCTTCCCCGAAGCCCGCGAGCGCGCCATCCGCTACATGATCGTGAACGGCGAGGTGGTGTTCGAACGCCGTACGCACCGGAGGTAAGTGGGGCAGTGCGAAAGTGCGGGAGTGCGGAGTGGACAGAGGCAACCCGTCGCCTTCTGTCGCGCCTCTCCAGCTCCGATTATCATCCGGCGGTACTCTCGCACCTTTCGCACTTTCGCACTCTCGCACTGCTTTGCGTGATATCGCCCTCTATCATGGCGACGACCACGGCTGGATCGAGGTCATCACGGGCGTCATGTTCAGTGGCAAGTCGGAGGAGCTGATCCGGAGGGTCCGCCGCGCACTGATCGCGCGGAAGCGGGTGCAGCTCTTCAAGTCCGCGCTCGACGATCGCTACGCCGGTGCGAGGCGGATCTCGTCGCACGACGGCGCGGCCGTGGAGGCGATCCCGATCCGCTCCGGGCTCGAGCTCGCTGAGCTCGCGCACCCGACCACCCAGGTATTCGGGATCGACGAGGTCCAGTTCCTGGACGAATCGGTCGTCGAGATCCTCACCCTGCTCGCCGATCGCGGCGCGAGGATCATTGCCGCCGGCACCGACATGGATTTCCGGGGCGAGCCCTTCGGGCCGATGCCCCAGCTGCTGACCCGCGCGGAAACCGTCGACAAGCTCCACGCGATCTGCGTGGTCTGCGGGAGCCCCGCTACGCGCAATCAGCGGCTCGTGAACGGGCAGCCCGCGCCTTTCGAGGCCCCCACCATCCAGGTCGGCGGCGCTGATAGCTACGAGGCCCGCTGCCGCCGCTGCCACGAGGTCCCCTCCGCCACCCGCGACCAGACCACGCTGCTCGACACCCTCATGGCCGAGCCGGCCCACGCACGCGTGCTGACCGCGGAGGCGGTGCGGAAGGGGTAGGGTATCGGCTATCGGCTATCAGTCTTCAGTCGTCAGTTCGACTCTTCCCTCTTCCCTCTTCACTCTTCCCTTTCTTCACTCGTCCTCCAGCATCCGCTGGCGCTCCGCGCCGAGGATGCGATCGAGCGCGGACTCGAAGCTGATTCGCTCGTCCATCGCCGCTGCCTGGGTCTCG
Organism: Gemmatimonadota bacterium; assembly: GCA_019348265.1. Classification (GTDB taxonomy): domain Bacteria; phylum Gemmatimonadota; class Gemmatimonadetes; order Longimicrobiales; family Longimicrobiaceae; genus JAHWJV01. Next base: position 956 of record JAHWJV010000393.1, on the reverse strand, counting down.
ATCCAGATCCGCCGCAGGACGACTTCGAACAGGCCGACGGAGATACCTTCGCGCACGCGGCGGAGCTCCGCCGCGCGGCTGGCGACATCGAGCAGCTCGTCGGGGATGTCGTGGTGAAGCGCGAGCGGGGCGGCCCCGGCGGTTTCGGGGGTGCGCCCTTCGCCGGCTAGAGGGACCGGTGCCGAAGGTCCGGCGGGGGCCATGCGCGGCACGGCGGCGATCCGCACCGCGAGGCTGCCGGTGCCGAAATTCTGCCACCAGTCGATCAGCTTCCCGCTCAGCTCGTCCAGCAGCTTTACGACTTCGCGGTGAACGGGGCCCGCGGAGCGGCCGGGCCGGCCGCCGCGCTCCACGATCAACAGAAGCTCCGCGCCGGGCTGCTCGTGGGCGAACGACTGTATCCAGTGCAGCGCCCGGTCGCGGGCTACTAGCGGCCCCTCCGCGTGTAGATCCAGCCGACGCGTGGGAGGAAAACGCTGGGCCTCGTATTCCCTTGCCAGATCGTGTAGTCCTGCCACGACTCCTCCCTGGTTCGAGGCGTTCGGCGCCGCGCGAATGGCGCTCCACTGGCCGGTGGCGGGAACGCGGATTGCAACAGCAGGCCCTGCGCAGGAAGCAGTCCACGACTGATCAGGAGCTGTTCTCATGGCACGCTACGATCGCCAGTACGACTTCGGTCTCCGCGGCTATCGCCAGACCACCCGCCCGATGATGGACAACCGCTACCGCGGCCCATCCTACGATTATGGCTACCGCGGCGGCTTCGACGAGCGCGCGTTCCCCGAACAGCGCCTCAGTAACCGGGTCACCGCGCGCTACAACTCGGATTACGTCACCGGCTACTCGCGCGAACGGGCCGATCGGAACCAGTACATGTATGGCGGGGACCACCCCGACCGCATCGGCGATGGCTCGTACATGCGCCGCCCCTACTTCACCCAGGGCGGAACACGCAC
>JAHWJV010000392.1 GCA_019348265.1 Gemmatimonadota bacterium | reverse complement strand
CCTTCGCGCTGTCCTCGTCGATGCCGAATGGCTTCTCGAGCACCAGCACGGTCCCCCGCGGGAGGTCCACCTCGCTCAACGCCTCGCACGCCCGGGCCGTGACCGCCGGCGGCAGCGCGAAGTACAACGCGGGCGCCGGGGTCGCCGTGTCGATCAGCCGCCGCAGGTCCTCGCCGTCGGTGACGTCGGCCTGCTGGTAGGACGTCGCCGACAGCACCGCGTCGATGGTCTCACCGGTCACCTGCGCGCCCTCCAACGCCGCTCTGACGTGGTCCTTCCAGGTGGAGTCGTCCCACGCCTCCATCCCCGCGCCCAGCAGCACAGCGTCCACCTCGGGCGCGACGTAGATCGGGCGGCCGGTGATGTCGGCGTGTTCCTGGAGCCAGAGCGGGTTGCGCGTACCGCCGCCGGTGGCGTGCACCCGGTCGATGCGGTACCCCTGCCCCTCCAGCGCCTCGATGATGTGGCGCGTCCCGTAGGCGATCGCCTGTATCGTCGCCAGGTACAGGCGCGCGAGGCTCTCCAGCGAGGAGTCCAGCGAGAGGCCGCTGATCATCCCCCGGACCGTGCTGTCGGCGCGGGGGCTGCGGTTGCCCAGGAAGTCGGGCATCACGTGCAGCTCCCTCGTGAGCTGCCCGTCGCGCGTTGCACCCTTCAGCTCCGCGACCTTTCGGTTCAACAGCTCGTAAACCGTGAGCCCCTCGCGCTCCGCGTCCCGCCGCAGCGTCGGGGTATGGGCGTGGTGCTCGATGACGTGGTCGATCAGCGCGCCGGTCGCGCTCTGCCCGCCCTCGGTGAGCCACATCCCGGGGATCATCGCGCCGAAGTAAGGCCCCCAGACGCCGGGCACGAACCGGGCGTCGCGCGAGACGGCCATGTGGCAGGAGGAGGTGCCGCCGATCAGGCAGAGCGTGTGCTCGATGCCGTCCGCCGCGGGGCTCTCGTCGGCGGCGGTGAGCCCGATGCAGCCGACCCCGCCCGAGTGCGCGTCGATCATCCCCACGCCGACCACGGTGCCGGGCCGCAGCCCCAGGTCGGCGGCGGGGCGCTCGCTCAGCGTGCCCGCCGGCGTGCCCATCGGCCGGACCGCCTCCCCTGCCCTCCCGCTCGTCAGCAGGTCTTCCAGCCCGACCTGCTCGAAGAAGCCGCCGTCCCAGCTCCCCTCCGGCCCCTCGTGACCCAGGTAGGTCCACTTGCAGACGACGGTGCACAGGCTGCGCACGTCCTCGCCTGACGCGCGGTACACCAGGAAATCGGCCAGGTCGAGGAACCGCGCCGTGTCACGCCAGCTCTGCGGCAGGTGCCTCTTGACCCACTTCAATTTGGGCGGCTCCTGCTCGGGCGAGATGGTCCCGCCGACGTAGTCGAGGACCGCGTGCCCGGTACGGTTGATCTCCGCCGCCTCCTGCTCGGCGCGGTGATCCATCCAGACGATGACGTTGTGCGAAGGGTCGCCCGTGGTGGAGAGGGTGACGGGCCCGTCGTGGCGGTCGAGTGCGACCAGAGAACAGGTGGCGTCGAAGCTGATCCCCCGCACGCGATCGGGCTGCGCCGCCGCCCGCTCCAGCGCGCCCCGCACCGCGCGGGAGACCGCGGCCCAGATGTCCTCGGACGATTGCTCGACGTGCTCCGGGCGGGGGTGGAAGATCTGGATGGGATGGCTGTCGAAACCCAGCATGCGTCCCGCCAGGTCGAATACGGCGGCCCGCGCGCTCCCCGTACCCACGTCGACGCCGACGACCAGTGCGTCGGACGAGGCCGCGGCGTTCGCCGTCACGCGCGGCCGGCGTGTGTCGGGATGACCTCCGGGTCGAAGCGCTCCATCCTGCGGCGCACCGCCTCCTCGTCCCGGGGGATCAGGCGGAAGAGAGGCGGGAGCATGTGCGGCTCGCAGAGCCCGCGCGCCGCCATCATCGTCTTGAGGGCAGCCAGCGACTGGCCGAGGGTCGGGTGGTCGACGTACAGCGTCGAGAGCGCGTCCGTCGCCTTCTGAATGGCGTGCGAGGTGGCGTAGTCCTGGGTGATGGCCGCGTCGTAGAGCGCCCTGTACCAGCGGGGGACGACGTTCCCGGCGCTCGGCACGATCCCGTCGGAGCCGAGCTTCAGCCCGTACTCGCTCTGCGCCGCCCACCCGGTGAGGTGCGCGAAGTCCGCGCGGCCGGACCAGCGGGAGATCGCCTCCTCCAGCCGGTTGAGGTCCGACTCGGAGTCCTTAAGCCCGACCACGTTCGGGTGATGGCTGAGCTCCTCGACCACGTCGAGCGGGATGGAGAGATGGGTGGTGACGGGGATGTTGTAGATGACGAGCGGACCGCCGGCCCGGTCGGCGAGCAGCGCGAAGTAGCGCAGCATGTCGTCGCCGGTGATGGGGTAGTAGCTCGGCGGGTGGGCGACCACGGCGTCGGCCCCGAGCTCGAGGTAGTGGCGCGCCATGTCCGCCGCGTCCTCGAGCACGTTGGTGGAGATCCCGGCGTAGACCATCGCCCGGCCGGCGGCCGCCTGCACCGTCCAGGAGACGAGCTCCGCGCGCTCGCGCTCCTGGATCGAGGCGCCCTCGCCGGTCGTCCCGAGCACGAATGGATGGCAGCCGGCCTCGACCAGGTAGTTGGTGACCCGCTCGGCCATCGCCCGGTCGATCCGGCCGTCCGCCGTGAACGGCGTGACCATCGGCACGATCACGCCGCTGTGGCGCTTCGCGACACTCATCGAGCGGCGGTCACTTCACTGAGGCCGGCCAACGCCCGTCCACGATTGGCTGGGTCTCGATCCGCGGCGAGTTCGGATCCAGCACGATGTGGCGGATGCGCTGACGCTTCCAGGTGTAGGTGATATGCACCAGCCCGTCTGAGGTCTGGATCACCGCCGGGTAGGAGAATCCGGAGTGTGAGCCCGTAGGCTCCTCCTCCAGGATGTTCATCGCGTGCCACTGCTTCCCGTCGTTGGAGATTGCGACGTGCAGGATCCCGCGTCCCTTGCCCGGATCCTCGCGAACCGTGTGGTTGTAGACCAGAAGGTGACGTCCATCGCGGAGCGTCACCGCGTCGATACCGGAATTGGGGTTGGGGATGTCGGTCAGCGCGAGCGGGGTCCAGCGCCATCCTCCATCGCTGGACTCGGTAGTGAACATCTTGTTCTGCTGCGTCCGCCCGATCGCCTGCAGCCGCCCATCACGGTGCTGCAGGATCGTCGGCTGGATTGCCCCGATCGCCTTCGGGTCGTGCAGCGGCCCCGTCACCACCCAGCTGCGGCCCCCGTCGTGCGACAGCTCGAAGTGCAGGCGCCACCCGTCGTTTTCGGTGCTCGAGCCGGAGACGATCGTGCCGTCCGCGAGCTGAATCGGCTTGTTCTTGATCGGCCCCAGTATCCCCTCCGGGAGCCGCTGCGGCGCCGACCAGGTACGGCCGCACCGGACGGAGGCCCATCGGCGCAGCGACAGCCGGCACTACCCGGCTGGCCCGCTCGTGTGGACCGCCCGCCGCTACGTCGAGCAGGAGGCTGAGCAGCGCCAGGCCGGACTTCCGAAGATCACGAGCACACACGGTGCCGAAAACAGCCCTTGACGTGGGGAAAACGCAGCCAAGCCGGCGCGAGGTCGTGTTATTACAGCGAGCTTCGCACGCACCTCGAGCTCGCGATCCCGCGGCATGAGGGGGCGGCAGTGGACCAGGACCGCATCGGCGTTGTCCAGCACGACACGCGCAGTCGTGTGCCTACAGGATTCCGGCTCTCAGGCCCGCCGGTAGGGTGCTGACCTGGGCAAGCAGTGTGGATCAAGCCCTCGTTTGCCTGTGATCTTTGGAAGTCCGGTCTGGGGTCAGGTAGCCCAAGATCGGAAGA
>JAHWJV010000391.1 GCA_019348265.1 Gemmatimonadota bacterium | reverse complement strand
CGACCTCGAAGCGGCCGCTGGGCTCGTCGGCGTCCTGACGCTCGGCTCCGCCGCAGCCCGCGAGCACCATGCCCGCGACCGCGCACACGGCGCCCTGGATGAGCCTCTTGCGGCGTTCCCCCTCCATCAGCGGCGCGAACATACCACCGGTGGTGAGGCAGGGGAGTCGGTTCGCCTGCGACGGTTCCCCCTTGGCAGGTGTGTGACGGGTGGCATACTCTGGACTTCCTGGACGTCCGCAAGCGGCTCACCATGCCGGCCAAGCCCCTCGATCAGGACGAGTACCTAATCGTCGGCAGGGCTGGCGAACGCACGGTAGCCATGCGAGTAGATCGCGTGACCGGGATCGAAGAGATCGCCCCGACCGACCTCGTGGATCCCGCCGGAATGGCTCCCGGCGCACAGACCGTGGTGGGTGGAGTCGTAAAACGCCACGACGGCCTGATGTTGATCCACGACCTCCAGTCCTTCCTCTCCCGAGCGGAAGCCGCGGCGCTGGACGAGGCGGTGGCGGCGACAACCGGTGGCGGCCAAGCGGCGTGACGGGGCGCCGGTCCATGCTGCCCGATCATGGTGCCCTCGTCGAACTGCTGCGTGAGCGGACGGGCCTCGTGTTCGGCCCGGCACGCCACCGGGAGCTGGAGGCGGCGATCCTGCGCGCCGCGCAACGGGCCGGGGCCGCGGATGCCACCGGGTGCGCCGAGCGGATCCTTCACGATCCCGTCTGGCTGGATGACCTGATCGCCGACCTCACGGTGGGCGAGACGTACTTTTTTCGCGAGCCGGCCCAGTTGGAGTTCATTGCCGGTGAAATCATCGACCCAATCTCACGCGAGCAGCCGAGCACGGGCACGTTCCGGGCGTGGAGCGCGGGGTGTGCGTCCGGAGAGGAGGCGTATTCCCTCGCCATCCTTCTCGGCGAGCGGGGCTTGCGGGAGAGGGCGCATGTCATCGGGACCGATCTTTCGCGCCACCGACTTCTGCAGGCCCGCAAGGCCCGATATTCCGGGTGGGCGCTGCGGGGAATGCCCGCCGCCACCATCAGCACCTACTTCGTACCCGAGGGGAGGCTCTTCGCGCTGTCGCCCGCGATCCGCCGCGCCGTCGAGTTCCGGTACCTGAACCTGGCGGAGGACTCATACCCCTCGCTGGCCACGGGCATATGGGGGATGGATCTCATCCTCTGCCGCAACGTGCTCATTTACCTGGACCGAGAGACGATTACCCGGGTGGCGCAACGACTGATCGACACCCTGACCGACGACGGCTGGCTTTTCCTGGGCGCCTCCGACCCGCCGCTCGCCGATCTTGTTCCGTGCCAGGTCGTGGTGACCGGCGCAGGCATCGCCTACCGGCGCCCGGGCCGGGCGGGATCGGCTTCCGCTCCGGACCCCCGGGGAGCGCGGCCGGCGGTGCTCTTCGCGCGGGGTCCCCGCACCGCGGCGCCCGCGGAGCCAGGCCCGGCGCCGGACCGGGAGGAAGCGTGTGCTGCGGGCGGCCACACGCGTGCCGCCGAGCTGGCCGTCGCGAACGTCGAGGCGGACGAGGGAGACCTCGCGGGCTGCGTCCTTCGCGTGCGCGCCCTCGCGAACCAGGGGCGGCTGGACGAGGCCGGGCAGGCGTGCTCCGCCGCGCTGGAACGGCACCGGATGGCGCCGGAACTCCTGTATCTGCACGCCGTTCTTCTCGCCGAGGGGGGGCGCCACGCGGAATCGGCAGCCGCTGCGCGGCGCGCTCTCTACCTGGATCGTGGGCTGACGGTGGCGCACATCACGCTCGCGAGCGCTCTCGCACGATTGGGAGACGTGCCGGGGGCGGCGCGTGCGCTCCGAAACGCCGAGCACCTCCTCCGCGCCCGTCCTGCGGCGGAGATCGTTCCGGCGTCTGACGGCGAGCCTGCCGGCCGGCTGCTGTCGATGACCCGCGCGCAGCTCCGGCTGCTCGACGTGGAGGCGCGGTGAGCGCCGCCGGCGGGCGCCCGGGCGGCGGACCGCTCGATTGGACGGCGGTCCGCCGAAGGATGGAGGCGGCCGAACTGGCCGCTGCCGACGAGCGGCGGCTCTCCCCCGAAAGGGTCCGCGCGGTGCTCGACGAGCGGGCCCGGGCGCTTGCCCGGCCCGCCGTCGGCGCTGCCCCCGTAGACGCAGGCATCGAGGTGGTGGTGTTCACGCTGAGTGGCGAGTGGTACGCCGTCGAATCGCGCTACGTCGTCGAAGCTTTCCGGATGAGCGACATGGCGCCGCTCCCCCAAGCGGCCCCGCCCCTCGTCGGCGTCACGGCGTGGCGCGGCGAGCTCCTCGTCGTCCTGGACCTGCGCGATGCATCGGCAGCGCCGCCACCGCGCGCCGAGCGGGTGCTCGTGATGGGAGAGGATCGGCCGGCGTTCGGGATCGTGATCGAGGAAATACGCGAGGTAAGACGTATCGCGACGGCGGAGATCTTCCCGCCGGCGTCGGCGTCGAACGTCCGGGAACGACTTCTCGGGATGACCGCGGAAGCCGTGCTGGTGCTCGACGCCGCGGAGTTGATTCGCACCCACACCTGAGGAGCTTCCGTGAAATGGACAGTAGGTCGGCGGGTTGCGCTGGGATTTGCGTTGATGATTGGCCTGGTCGCACTCCTGGCGGCTGTGGGAAGTATGGGCCTCGACCAGGCGTCCGATGCCCATAGGGCCGCACTGGCCCAGGAGCGAAACGTAGTCGACGTGGCCCTCCACGCCGAATCGGAGGCCCGCGAAGCGAACATGCAGTACCTGCGGTTCCTGCTCACCCACCAGCCGGAGTACCTCCGGGCTCGCGACAGCAGCGTTGCGCACACCCGCGGCCTTCTGGAACAGCTCCGGAACTCCATCACAACGGGGGAAGGGGCCGGCATCTGGACAGAGGCACTGGGGCGGTTTCTGGAATGGGACGAATCGACCCGCGCCTCCATTGCCGCCGTGAAGGCGGACAGGTCGGACGTGGCCCTGCAGATCCGTGAAGACCGGGCGGCGCCGGCGCGTCTCGCCCTTCGCGAAACGATCGACCGCGGCGTGCAGCAGGCGCAGAAGCGCAGCCGGGAGATTTCCGCGGCGGCCGAGGAGGCGGCGAGCCGGATGCAGCGGCGCCTGCTCATCACGGCCGCTGTTGCCATAGGGGTGGGGCTGCTTTCGGCATGGTTGCTGAGCCATGCCGTAACGGGTCCGTTGCGGGCGACGAGCGCATCCCTGGCGTCCAGCGCCACGGAGATCCTGGCCGCGAGCACGCAGCAGGCTTCCAGCACCATGCAGACGTCCGCAGCGGTGGCGCAGACTACAACGACGGTCGACGAAGTCGCACAAACGTCCGAACAGGCGGCGGAGCGGGCACGCGCGGTCGGGGCGTCGGCCCAGCGAACCGCGGAAATCGGGAGGACCGGACAGCGAGCGGTCGAGGAGTCGATCGTGGCCATGGACGGGGTCCGAGAGCAGGTGGAGTCGATCGCCGACAGCATCCTCGTCCTGGCCGAGCAGGCGCACGAGCACGGGCAGGCGGTCGGAGACCTCCTGCCCCGCCGCCTCGACCTCGGGGCGGTAGGCGGCCTCCAGCCGGTCCACGCGCTCCTGGATGAACGCCCGCACGGCGTCCGGGCCGGCCGGCTCCTCGCCCGGCGGCGGCCCGGGGAGCGGCGGGGTCTCGACGGGCGGCGCCGGGACGTCGGGCGTCTGGGGCTCGGGTGCGGGAGCGGGCGGGGTCTCAGCCACCGGCGTCGCCGCCGGCTCGACCGGGCCGGGGTCCTGGGAGTCGTCCGCGGGCGCCGGCGCGGGTGGCTCGGGCGCCGCGGTCGGCACGCCGCCCTGCCCCGTCTCCTTCGCTCCCTCGAC
>JAHWJV010000390.1 GCA_019348265.1 Gemmatimonadota bacterium | reverse complement strand
GATGATCACCATCTTGCCGGCCCTGTAGTCCTCGATGGCGGCTTCGATGGACGCGAACGGGGAGTGGGACATGGACTGCCTTGCCTTGTCGGGGGCGAACGGCGCGCACCTGGCGACTGCCGAGCGGCCGGGGGGGCCGAATACGGCGATTCTACCGGGTCGTCGGCAACAGGCGTGCCACGTAGCGCGCGATGACGTCGGCCTCGAGGTTCACCGGCTCGCCGATCGCGAGCTCGCCGAGGTTCGTGCGGACCTGCGTCTCGGGGACCAGCTGCAGCCGGATGCCCGCCTCGTCGAGGCCCATGACGGTGAGCGAGGTGCCGTTGACGGTGACGGATCCGCGGTCGATGCAGTACGCGAGCACCGTGGCAGGGACGTCGAGCACGAGGTCGAGCCACCGCCCGTCGGGATCGCGGGTGGTCGACCGTACGCGCCCGACCGCGTCGACGTGGCCCTCGCGGCGCGCTGTGCCGGGGTGCAGCTCGGACGGCGGGGGATGAGGGTTGCGGACGCCCGCCGCCTGCTGGGCGCCAGCGCCATCATCGGAGTGTCGGTGCATATAGGCGACGCGGCCGGTCGCGCCGTGAGCGCCGGCGCCGACTTCCTCCTCGTGGGGACGCTCTACGGGACTGAAACGCACCCGGGCGCCGCCACGAACGGACTCGATCTGCTCCGCAGGCTCAGCGGTCTCCCGGTCCCCAGGATCGGCATCGGCGGCGTTACGCCGGGCCGGGTCCGGGAGGCGATCGATGCGGGTGCGGACGGCGTGGCGGTGGTGCGGGGCGTCTGGCGCGCGCCGTCGCCGCGAGGCGCGCTCACGGAGTATCTGAACCAGTTACGCGACGCATGACCGCAGGGGCGATCGACGTCCAGATCAACGGAGAGGCGCGCGCGGTGCCGGGTGGCCTGTCGGTGACTCGACTGCTCGTTCACCTCGATCTCCAGCCGAGGTTGGTGGTCGTCGAGCGCAACGGCGACATCCTCAGCCGAGACCGCTACGACGAGGTGGAGATTTCCGCCGGCGACGTCCTCGAGCTCGTACATTTCGTAGGTGGAGGCTGAATGCAATCCATGATCACGTCCGACATCATCGCCGATACTGGCGACGAGCCGCTCCAGATCGCCGGGCGCGCGCTCCGTTCGCGGCTGATGGTGGGAACGGGGAAGTACCGCACGAACGAAGAGATGGTCGGGGCGATCGCGGCCTCGGGTGCCGAGGTGGTTACGGTAGCCGTTCGCCGCGTCGATCTCGACCGCACGAAGGAGGAGGGAATCCTCCACCACCTGGACCCGCGCGAGTACCTGCTCCTGCCAAACACCGCGGGGTGCTACACCGCGGATGAGGCGATCCGGTACGCGCGGCTCGCTCGCGCCGCCGGCTTCACCGACTGGGTGAAGCTCGAGGTGATCGGCGACCAGGAGACGCTGCTCCCCGACGCGGATGCGACGCTCCGCGCCGCGCGCGAGCTGGTGGCGGATGGCTTCACCGTGCTCGCCTACACCAATGACGACCTGATCACCGCTCTGCGCCTCGAGGACGCGGGCTGCGCCGCGGTGATGCCGCTCGCGTCGCCGATCGGAAGCGGGCTGGGGCTGGTGAACCCGTACAGCGTGCGCACCATCAAGTCGCGCCTGCAGGTCCCCGTGATCGTCGATGCCGGCGTGGGGACCGCGTCCGACGCGGCGCTCACCATGGAGCAGGGAGTGGACGGGATCCTGATGAACACGGCGATCGCCGAGGCGGACGACGCGGTGCGGATGGGACGCGCGATGGGCCTGGCGACCGAGGCCGGACGGCTCGCGTTCCTGGCTGGTCGCATGCCGCGCCGGGAGCGGGCGGTGCCGTCGAGCCCGCGGAAGGGAATGCTTGGCTAGAGGCGAGCAGCGCGCGCCCGACCGCGTCACCCGGCCACGACAGGTCGCGCTCGCGCTGCTGCGCGAGATACGGGCTGGCGATCTCGCCGACCGCGCGCTGGACTCGCTCGCGCGGCCGCTGGATGCTCGCGACTACGGCTGGACCAAGGAGCTGGTGTACGGCACCCTGCGTCTGCGCGGGCGGGTCGATCACCTTCTCTCGATGCTGGTGAGGGGTGGAGTGGACGCGCTGGAGCCCGACGTGCGCGACATCCTCCGCCTCGGCGCTTATCAGATCCTCGAGATGGGGAGCGTCCCACCCTACGCGGCGATCTCACAGTCGGTGGAGCTGGCGCGCTGGGCGGGAGCGGCGCGGGCGTCCGGGCTCGTCAACGGCGTCCTCCATTCGCTGCTTCGCAGGCGCGATGAGCTGGTCTTCCCGGACGCGCAGGAAGACCCCGCCGGATTCCTGGCCGCCTGGGGCTCGCATCCGCGCTGGCTGATCGACCGCTGGATCGTGCGCTGGGGAGCGGAAGCGACTCGCGAGCTGGTAGAGGCGAACAACGCGCGCCCCGAGCTCTACCTCCGCCTCGCCCGGGGTACGCGGGAGGAGGCGCAGCGGGAGCTGTCGAGCGCCGGGATCGCCTCCGAGGCCGTCGCGTTTTCCCCGCGCTCGCTGCGCGTCCACCCGCCCGCGACCGCCCTGGCGGCGCTGGAAGTCGTGCCCGCGGTCGTGCAGGACCCCGGGGCGGCGCTCGTGGTTGACCACGCCGGCGTCTCTCCGGACCACCGGGTGATCGACCTCTGCGCCGCGCCCGGGGGCAAGGCGGTCGGACTGGCGACCGATGGGCGCTACGTCGCTGCGGCGGACCTGTCGCTTGGACGGCTGCGCCGGCTCCGCGAGAACGTCGAGCGGACGGGGCTGGGCGGGCGCGTCGGGCTCGTGGTGGCCGACGGCCGCCTGCCCCCATTCCGGTCCGCGGACGTCGTGCTGCTGGACGCGCCGTGCACCGGCACGGGGACGCTGCGGCGCCACCCGGACGGTCGCTGGCGCGTCACCACCGAGGACCTGGCGGCCCTGGCGGGGCTGCAGCGCGAGCTTCTCGACGCGGCGGCCCCACTCGTCGCCCGGGACGGGGTCCTGGTCTACTCGACCTGCTCGCTGGAGCCGGAGGAGAACGAGGCCCAAGTCGAGGCGTTTCTCCAGCGCCACCCGCACTTCAAGCGCGCCGAGGGCAGTGGCGTCGGCGACCCGGCTCTCCTCAACGAGTTCGGCGATCTCGTGGTCCTGCCCCAGAGCACTGGTGTCGATGGTGCGTACGCCGCACGGCTGAGGAGGACCTCGTGAACGGCGCGCGTCCGGCGTGGCGCGATCGGCTCGCCCGGCTCCGGCCGAGCAGGGAGACGGGCCGGCGGGTGATCATCGTATCCATCCCCGCGTTCATCATCGGCTATGTCGTCACGGCGCTGCTCTTCTTCGGAGGAGGACCACGCGCGGCGGTCGTCACGGTCCCCGACCTGCGCACGCTCACCGCGTCGCGCGCGCGGCGGACGGTGGAACGCGGGGACCTGGTCCTGGAGGTCACGGACTCGCTGCCCAACGGCCGCATCCCTCGTGGTGCCGTGGTCGCGCAGACTCCGCTCCCCGGGCGCGAGGTCGCGCCGGAGACGCCGGTGCGGGTGATCCTGAGCCGAGGCCCCGAGCGCCGGGTGGTGCCAGCCGTAGAGACGTATCCTCGCAAGCAGGCCGAGCGGATACTGGTCGCGACCGGCTTCCGCGTAGTGGTCCATGCCGTGCCGGACGCGCGGCTGAAGGGCCGCGTGGTGGGAACGCTCCCGGCCGCGGGCGGTACCGTGCAGATGCCAGGTACCGTGCGGCTGCTGATCAGCGCCGGGCCGCCTCGGGTAGCGGTCCCGCCGCTGGTCGGCCGGCTGCGGGGTGAGGCGGAGGCGTTGCTGAGCCAGGCCGGCCTGCGCGTCGGAACCGTTACGGCCGAGCTG
>JAHWJV010000038.1 GCA_019348265.1 Gemmatimonadota bacterium | reverse complement strand
GGCTTGGGAGGGCGACCGGCTGACCCTGTGGGACAAGACGCAGTGGGTCGACAATGTGCGCGCCCGCATGGCGAAGGTCTTCGGCATCCCGGGGGACGACATCCGGGTGATCTCGCCCTTCGTCGGCGGCGCCTTCGGCGCGGCCCTGCGCGCCTGGCCGCATGTCGAGCTCGCCGCCATGGCCGCGCGCGCCGTGGGGCGGCACGTCGCCATCGGAGATCTCGGTGCGGGCCGGGTTGAACAGGAGGAATACCCCGTCCCCGCAGCGGAAGAACACGTGCCTCCCTGGGACGGCGGAGATTGGCTCCAGGCCGAGGAGGTCGCGGTAGAAGGTAGCCGCCGGTTCGAGGTCGGTGGCGTAGAGGCAGGTCTCGAGCACGCCGGAGACACGCATGGTCACGCCTCTGCGGGGTCGGCCTCCGCTGCGGCGGCGAGCTCCAGCGTGTGCATCAGCAGTGTGCCTACGCGGTTGGCGTACGGTGACGCGTAGCTGTAGAGGAGGTCCAGGTTCTGGAAGAACGCCGCCGCGAGGGGTGGCTGCTCCAAAAGGCGGAGAGCGAGCCCTTCGTCACCCGGATCATCGGGGCTGGCCAGCAGGAGGTCCGCCACCTCGTGGGCAAGCGCGTCGCGCACTTCGGCGGGCCCTTCCCGCAGGGCGCCCGCGGGGCTAATCAGCTGGGCGAACACGGCTTCCGCGAACAACAGGGCGCCCTGGTCGTGAGCGAGACGCTGGCGGAGTATGGACGCGGCGGAAAGCAGAGGCTGTGTCAACGGCGGCGCGGGATGCTGAGCGAGTCCCAGGTGGCGCCGCGGAAGTGCTTCGCCAGGAAGACCATCTGCCCGACGTGATAGGCGTAATGCGTCATCTGGCGCGTGATGGCCTGGAGAACGGAGAGAGGCTCGCCACGAATGGTGACGGTCCGCCCCAGATCGGTCGGCCGGAGCGCCTCGATAGCGCCGAAGACCTCCGCCCAGCCTTCCTCCCACCACGCTTCGACGGCCGCGCGGGTTTGCCCCTCCCCATCCTCGAACTCCGACTCTCGATCGCGGTTCGGCTTCTCGCCATCAGTGCTGAGGAAGTCGCGCCAGCGGGAGAGCATGTTCCCGCGCAGATGCTTGACGATCAGCGCGATGCTCAGGCTTTCCTCATCCAGCCGGCGGAAGAGATCCTCGTCGCTCGCCTGCGACAAGGCACCCTCCCCAAGCCGCTTGTACATCTCGAAAATACTGAGGGTCTCGCCGAGAAACTCGGACGCGGTGGCGTGCATAGGAGTACGGGAGTGCGAGAGTGCGGAGAGTGCGAGAGTGAGAAAGTACGCGGTGGTGGGGTGATCGGGAAGGATGTGGAGGTGCGTGCGGCGGCGCTACAGCGCGGTGACCGCGCAGCGGACATGCGCCCAGACTCGAGTCAAAACAGCGAGATCTGATCCCCCACCTGATCGGGAGCAACCGGGTTCTGCCCGAGCAGCTTCAGCATCGCGTGCGCGGTGGCCGGGCTGTGGCCGGAGTAATGGTTGTTGTAGTAGCCGTAGATCGAGAATGCCTCGCCGGGAACGGCTCGGATCGCGGACGCCCATTCCTGGAGATCGGCGGTCCGGTCGATCTGAAGGTGGGAGTGGTCGGTGAGCTCGCGGGTGTCGCCGAGCCAGCGGAGGTAGTGGAAGTCGGTCGTGGGGCGGCGGACGAGCGCCAGGGACCAGTCGCGCGGGATGAAGCGGCCATCGCTGATGGCCAGGGCGACCCGGTGGGCAGTGAGCAGCTCGTGCGTCTCCTCGCAGATCCAGCCGGGCTGGCGAAACTCGACGGCGAAGCGGACGTCGGCGGGGAGAAGGGTGAGGAAGCGCTCCAGTGCAGGCCTTTCATCGGTGGAGAAGTCCGGCCCCAGCTGGATCAGCACGGGCCCGAGGCGGGGGCCGAGCTCGCGTGCGCGGTCGATGAAGTCGGCGAGCACAGAGTCCGATCCGTGGAGCCGCCGGTCATGCGTGATCTCGCGCGGCATCTTGAGCGAGAACACGAAGTGGTCGGGCGTGCGATCGAGCCAGCCACGGACGGTATTCGCCGCCGGGACCGCATACCAGGTGGAGTCCACCTCGACCGTATCGAAGGCGCGGGCGTACAGCTTGAGCATCTCGCGCGACGGGGTTCCGGACGGGTATAACGGCCCCACCCAGGCGGCGTAGTTCCAGCCCATCGTCCCCAGACGGACGCGCGGGATAGGCGGGCGCTGGGTACCAGCCGGTTCAGTCATCACTCCCCTCCTGGCCGCGGAGCCAACGCTCCAGCACCGTCAGCACGTGCTGCTTGTCCGGGTCGGTGAGCTCGCGCCCCTTTGGGATGGAGTGCCACCTGGCGAGGCAGCCGCGGCAGCAAGTCGCGGTCGCATGCTGAGCCACGAAAACCGGGTGCTTCCGGTAGGGAGTCTGCTTTCCGTCGTTCGCCGGAGTCGCAGGCGCGAGGCGCTCGTCGACGAAACGCTCCGCGTGCTCGAGCACCTGCGCCATTCCGCGGCTGCGCAAGTACTCCAGCTCGGGGCCGCGCAGCCGAAAACGCGATCGGAAATCGGACCGCGCCAGCGCTGCGAATAGATCGTCCAGAGATCGGGCCATTCCGCCTGTTGGTAGCGTGCCGAGAAGCCAGGCAAGATGAGGATCGGCGCTCCTGCCGACAACCACTCACGCCACGTGGCCGTCAAGATCGCGCAACTTCTCGTCGACTTTCTCATGAAACGGCTATCACGCGACGAGACTATCCCTTAGAATAGGTCTTCAGGCGCCTCCCCGCGGCACCGAGTTTGAAGGAGGGGTGGGGCCGGTATTCAAATCGGAGCGAGCGCAGGGGCAATGGCGACCAAGCAGATGCAGGCAGAAGAGAAGTCGAACGTCGCGACGGTGCAGCTCGCGGTAGGCGCGGCGAGCCTTTTCCTCTTCATCGTGGGGCTCAAGCGCACCTTCCAGGTCGACCCGGCGAAGGCGGCGCAGACGGCCGACGGTGACGAGTCGAATGGAGTGGACGGCCGCAACGGGTCTGGAAGAAAGCGGTAAGGACGGCGGGTCGCACGATCGGTCAGGATCGCGCGACGACGGACATAGCGACACGCCGTCACGGTAATTCGATATATTGCGGTGCGCGGGAGGGGGCGCCGCCGTTCTTTCTCCGAAACGCTGAGCGATGTCGGCTGACGTGGGGATCACCGTAGACGGCGAGGTCCGGGGCGCATCGCGCATCCCGGAGCTCACCCTGATGCTCGTGACGCTGGTATGGGGGAGCACCTTCATCGTCACGCAGGTGGCGCTGCGGGAGACGGGGCCATTCTCCCTGCTCGCTGCCCGCTTCGTGGTGGGCGCGGTGACGCTGCTCGCAATCTTCGCGGGCCGGATGCGGGGCCTCCGCGTCATGGAGGTGCGGGTGGGTATCATGATCGGGCTGGTCACGTTCGCATCGTACTCTTTGCAGACGATCGGGCTCCAGCACATCGCGAGCAGCAAGTCGGCCTTCATCACGGCGCTTTACGTTCCGCTCGTGCCGCTGCTCCAGCTGCTGCTGCTGCGCCAGGCGCCACGCCTCGCTGCATGGATCGGCATCGCGCTGGCCTTCGCCGGCCTGCTGCTGATGTCGGTCGGCAAGGGGATGGACCTGGCGATCGGAGTCGGGGAGTGGCTGACGCTGGGCTCCGCGGTCGGCGCAGCGTTGCAGATCATCCTGCTGAGCCGCTGGGTTCGGCAGTCGGACCCGATGCGGCTGGCGTTCGTGCAGCTCTCGACGGTTTCGATTCTCTCACTCGCGGGCGCCGGGGTAGCCGGGGAGCGGATGCCTGCGCTCAGCCCGACTCTGGTGTCGGCCGCGCTGGGGCTCGGGCTGCTGGGAACCGCCTTCGCCCTGGGGGCGATGAGCTGGGCCCAGCGCACGGTCTCCGCCACGCGCGCGACGGTCATCTACTCGATGGAACCCGTGTGGGGCGGCCTGATCGGCGCGTGGGCTGGCGAGCTGATGACCCCGGCGGTGGTCGGCGGATCCACCCTGGTCCTGCTCGGGGTGCTCACCAGCGAGCTGCGTTGGCCGCGCGGTGCGGCGCGTGAGGGATCCGGAGCCGACCCGGACCCGGCGGGCGGCGTGACGAAAGCGCGCCGCCGGAGGCGCGCGCGGCAGTCCCGGTAGAACCGCAGGACCCGACCTCCCGCACCGTAATGGCTCCCCTCGCGAGCTCACCCGAAAGGTCCGACCTCCCCATCGAAGCGGCGGTACCCGCGCTGCGCCACGCTCTGGGCAGCGGGCGCAGCGCGGTGCTGCAGGCACCCCCGGGAGCAGGCAAGACTACCCGCGTTCCCCTGGCACTGCTGGCGGAGTCCTGGATGCACGGCCGCCGCATGGTGATGCTGGAGCCGCGGCGTCTGGCCGCGCGCGCGGCGGCGGCGCGAATGGCCGCGGTGCTCGGCGAGCCCGTAGGGCGAACGGTCGGATACCGCGTGCGCCACGATAAACGGGTCGGCCGGGAAACGCGGATCGAAGTAGTGACGGAGGGTATCCTCACGCGCATGCTGCAGAGCGACCCCGGGCTGGAGGGGATCGGCCTCCTCGTCTTCGACGAATTCCACGAGCGCAGCGTTCACGCGGACCTGGGGCTGGCGCTCGCGCTCCAGGCGCGTGCGCTGCTGCGGGACGACCTGCGGATCCTGGTGATGTCCGCCACGCTCGACGGGGCAGCGGTGAGCGGGCTGCTGGAAGCCGGTGCGGGCGCTCCCATCCTCTCCAGTGAGGGACGTAGCTATCCGGTGGATACGCGGTACCTTGCGCGTCCGGTGGAGGGGTGGATCGAGCCAGCGGTCGCAAGGTCGGTACGAAGCGCACTAGCGGAGAACGCGGGCGATGTGCTCGTCTTCCTCCCCGGAGCCGGCGAGATCCGGCGTGTGGAGGAGTATCTCCGCGGCGGCGACCTGCCGATGGGGGTGGAGATCCACCCACTGCACGGCAGCCTTCCACAGGACGCACAGGAACGGGCGATCGCGCCGAGGTCCCGCGGCAGAAAGGTCGTGCTATCCACCGCCATTGCCGAGACGAGCCTGACGATCGAGGGCATAACGGTGGTCGTCGACAGCGGGCTGATGCGAGTACCGCGGTTCTCGCCCCGCATCGGGATGAGCAGGCTGGAAACCGTTGCGGTCAGCCGCGCGTCGGCAGACCAGCGGCGCGGGCGTGCCGGTCGGCTGGGCCCCGGCGTCTGCCATCGCCTCTGGACGGAGCAGCAGCAAGCCGAGCTGCTGGCGCACGGGACGCCCGAGATCCTGGCCGCCGATCTGGCCCCGCTGGCGCTCGAGCTGGCGGCCTGGGGAGCGGATGATCCGGAGCAGCTGGCCTGGCTCGATCCGCCGGCGCCCGCGGCGTACGCACAGGCCCGCGAGCTCCTGGGCGAGCTGGGCGCCCTCGCTGGCGGGCGGATCACCCCGCACGGGAGGCGCATGGCCGGGCTGGGAATGCATCCACGCCTCGCGCACATGGCCCTCCGGGCGCAGGAGCTGGGTCTCGGCGCACTGGCTTGCGAGATCGCCGCCCTCCTGGGAGAGCGCGACCTGCTGCGGGCGGATGGCCCCGTTCAGGACGTGGACCTTCGGCTACGCGTGGAGGCGCTGCGGGACGCTCGCGCCGGCGGTCCGGCCGGCTTCACGGTTGACCGGGCCGCGGCCGAGCGGGCGCGTGGCGAAGCGCGGCAGCTCAGGGACCGGCTGGCAATGCCCGCCGGCGAATCCGATCCGGACGGCGCGGGGGTTCTGCTATCTTTGGCCTACCCGGACCGCATCGCGCAGCAGCGAGAGCCGGGAAGCACCCGATACCTGCTCCGCAACGGGGCCGGTGCGACGCTCCGGGACCGGCAGGCGCTATCCCGCGAGCCGTACCTCGCAATCGCCGAAATCGAGGGGCAGGCGCGCGATGCTCGCATCGTCCTGGCCGCGCCGCTGTCACTGGACGAGCTCGAGGTGACGTTCGCGGACCAGATGGAGGTGATCGAGCAGATCGCGTGGGATGGTGCCAGCGGGAGCGTACGGGCGACACGCCGCGCGCTTCTCGGCGCGCTGGTCATCCGGGAAGGGACCATTCCCGACCCGGATCCGGCTCGGGTGAGGCGCGCGGTGGCCGAAGCCGTCACCCGAGAAGGTCTCGAGATCCTGCCCTGGTCCACCCAGGCACGGCAGCTCCAGCAACGCGTGCTCTTTCTCCGCTCTCTCGACGAGCGCTGGCCCGATCTCTCCGACACGGCGCTCTCTCGCAGCTCCGAGAGCTGGCTCGAGCCGCACCTCACCGGGATACGCCGCCGCACCGAGCTGGACCGGCTCGACCTCGTGAGCATTCTCTCGGGTCTTCTCCCGTGGGAGCTCCGGGCTAGCATCGACGAGCTCGCGCCCACGCACCTCCTGGTCCCCAGCGGGTCCAGCATACCCATCGACTACTCCGTTCCCGGAGCACCTTCCGTCGCCGTGCGTCTGCAGGAGATGTTCGGGCTGGGCGAAACACCGCGCCTGGCCGGCGTACCGCTTACGGTGCACTTCCTTTCGCCGGCGCACCGCGCTGTACAGGTGACTCGCGACCTAGCGAGCTTCTGGCGGGAAGGATATTTCGAGGTGAGAAAGAATCTGCGAGCCCGCTACCCGAAGCACTCCTGGCCAGACGACCCGCTTCGTGCTGAGCCGACCAGCAGAGCCAAGCGCCGCTGAACGGAGTACCCGTCGGGGGCCGGGTGGCTCCGCGCCGACGACGGGTGGACGTAGCTAGGAGTAGTACCGCCGCATCTGCGCCGCGACTCCGTCCAGGTCAGGGAAAAGCCGGCGCTCGTCCATTCCCACGAGATCCAGCTGGTCCCGGAACCGGTCGACGGCGTGGCCGGGGATCAGGTAGCGCTTGAGTGCGGACTCGAGGCCGTGCCGCCCCAGAAATTCGTCGAAAGAGACGCGGTTGTCCGTGATCAGGGTGAAGACGGCGGTCTGAGCGATGATGCGCGGGCTCACGGAGGGAGGGTCGATCATACAGGCAAAATCCCGATCGTGTTCGCCGCGGAACAGCTTCCAGGGTGTGAAATCGTCGTGTAGGTCTTGCAGGTCCTGGATCAGCAGCGCGAGCTCCGGGAAGCCAAAATGGCGGTGGACGAGGCGCCAGTCGAGACGCCAGATGACCCGGTCACCCGTCTCGCGAGTGGCGCGGGTAGCGAAGTGTGCCGCGACGAGGGGCGAGTAAGTCCAATCCAGGAGGCGGGTAGGGACGCGGTGGTGCTGCGCCGTGACGAGCAGCTCCCACTCGCTGACGGGCGCGGCGGCCACGTAGGGGCGCGAGTAGCGGATGAAGTTACGGAAGATATGCTCCTCCAGCGCGACCTTGCTGTGGGGCTGGTGCATACCGCCAAGGCGGTCGAGGCTGGTCAGGAGCCGGGTGCCGGCGTCAAGGGAGCCATGATAGACGCCGCTGTACCGGCGCTTGCCGGTCTCCGGGTCCGGCTCGGACGGCGTAACCCGATCCACCAGGTCCCCGAGGGTCTCGACCCGAATCTCCTCCACTGCCATGCGCATCCCCCCGCTGTTACTGCCACCACCCCTCGCCGGATAGCCCGGCGCAGGTCGGATACAGGCAAGATTCACACGCGGCCGTAGAAGAGGCACCCTGGAACGAACGGCGCCCTCCGCGTGTCGCGGAGGGCGCTTCGTCAGGACTGGACAGGGATCCGGATGATGACCCATTCTCCGAAGCGGAGGTCCTCCACGGAACGAGGGGGGTCGCCGCGGAAGAACGGTGCGTATCCCTCCGCCCGGACGCGGTCTTCGGCGAAGGCCGGGAGGTCGATGAGCCCGGAAAGGAGCGAGTTGGCTAGCTCCGTCGGCTTTCCCTGGATCCCGACCAGGATCTCGAGCCCGGTGTCGGGCAGACCCGAGTAGCGCAGCAGCGTTTCGGGCTCCTGCGAATGCAAGGTAGTGCCGATCTCGCGCTGCACGATCTCGAGCGCTTCCGCCTCGGTAAGCGCGGCGTATGACTCCCCGCCGAACTCGAACCAGAGCTCGCCGTCCGGGCCGAGCCAGGTGAAGCTCGCGGCGGTGGCGCGCGCCTCGACGAACCGATCGACGACCTGCCGGCGCTCCTGGAGGAGTACCGCGTACTCATCGAGTATCTCGGCGCAGGAGGAGAGGAAGGCCTGAACCCGCGGGTCGTGCTGACCGGTTTCCGTGGTGAGCCACGCATCCCACTGGGAGGCGTCGCGGCTGCTGACGACCCCGGACTCGAGCGCACGGGCGACCACGACCTCGCCGTAGAAGTCAGAATCCAGGCCGGGCTCGGCGTCACCGCGGAGCACCGCCTCCGCGTGATCGAGGATACCCGGGCCCGCCGCCTCGCGGGCGGCCCGGACGGCCTCCCCGAGCTGCCCCGCCACGAGTCTCTCGAGCGGTGTGGTGAGGAGCTCGAGGGTTCCGTGGTCGCCGAGAATACACATGGAGATGGCTCACAGTCCGTGTCCGCCAGGCCGGAGTGACCTGCCGTTCGCCTGCTCGTACACCGGCGGGCCGACAATGATCGCGGAGGGCGGTTCGATGCGGGCTCAGGCCGCGGCCGCCCGAGGCGCTGCTCTCGAGCTTCAGGTGGACCATGGGACCGCCCGCCGGGAGCTTTCCGTCGAACTGCAACGACCGGGCTGCACTGATCCGGCGTTCTCGACGGTTATGGGCGGGAGTCGTGCGGCATCACTTCACGATCGCGTCGATGGTTCCCGTCGAAACGGAGTGGTAAGTGGGGCGGGCCGCGGCGTAAATGCTGCGGGCGAGCGCCTGTCCCCACTCGCCCTGCGCCATCAGGCCGGTGTACAGCGGCGTCAGGAATTTGCGCCGGCCCTGGCTGGTGAGGAAGCGCTCCAGGGCCGGCGTGGCGGGCTCGTAGCGGTTGCGTACGGCCAGCTCCAGCCAGGCGAAGAGGATCTCACTGTTGCCCTGTTCGGACAGCCGGAAGGCTGCGTCCAGCTCCGCCAACCGCGCGGTCGGGAGTGTCATCGGCAGCGACCCGATGAAATGCTGCCACTCCTGCGTGCTCCACCCCTGCGTCGGGATCCGGGCCGCCGGCGTTCCGGAGGCGAAGGCGGCGGCGAGGGCCTCGACGCGCTGAAAGGCGCTGCTCGGTACGGGGGTCGCACCCGTCGGGACGCCGGGGCGGTACACCCACTCTTCCAGCTGAAGGCGTTGCTCGAGCGCCACGTCGCCCCGGATCAGATTGCTGCGCAGGTCGGAAAGGAACGCCTGGGTAGTCATGGGCTGAAAGGCGTACCTGTCGAAGTACGAGCGGAGGTACGCGTCCCATCGCTCCCTGCCGACCGCCTGCTCGATCGTGCGCAGCAGCGCCGCGCCCTTCTCGTACGGGATCTCCGTCATCCCCTGATCCGGATCCCGGCCGCCAAGGTCGAGATGGAGTCGAGTATCGGCGCCAGCGGGTCCGCCGAGCTCGGCTATGGCGGCCTGCAGGGTCTGCCAGCCGAGGTTGGCCAGCATCGCGGCTCGCTCGGAGCCGTAGAGCGCCTCCATGATGCGGTTCTCGAAGTAGGTGGTGAACCCCTCGTTGAGCCAGAAGTCGCTCCACGTCGCGTTGGTCACCAGGTTGCCGGACCAGGAATGCGCGAGCTCATGGGCGATCAGCGACACGAGCGAGCGATCGCCGGCGAGGATCGTGGGGGTGGCGAAGGTGAGCCGTGGGTTCTCCATCCCACCAAAGGGGAAGGACGGCGGAAGCACCAGAACATCGTATCGGCCCCAGCGATACTGCCCGTAAAGCCGTTCCGCGGCTTCCACCATCTGCTCCAGGTCGGCGAGCTCGTTCGCGGCGCGGTCGAGCACTTCGGGCTCGGTGTAGACGCCCGTGCGGGGTCCGAGTGGGCGGAAGACGAGGTCACCGACCGCGAGAGCGATCAGGTACGGCGGGATCGGACGATCCATGCGGAAGCGGAAGGCGCGCCCACCCGGAACGGGCTCTCCTTCGGGTGTGAGCATCTCGGCGCTCATCACCGCCCTGAGCCCCTCCGGCACCACGATCGTCGCGGCGTAAGTCTGTCGAATGCCTGGGCTGTCCTGCGTCGGGATCCAGGTGCGGGTGAGGATCGCCTGGCCCTGCGAGAAGAGGTAGGGCTGGCGCTTGCCAGCCGTCTGCTCCGGGGCGAGCCATTGCAGCGCGGCCGCATCCGGCGCGGTCCGATAGGCGATCTCGACGCGGCGGACGCCGGTCGGCAGCTGGATGGTCAGGGGGCGCCCCAGGACCGGGTCCGCTTCGCCGAGGGTCCAGCGCAGCGCCGAATGTCCCGCCGAGGAGACGCGCTGGATCTCCAGGCCGCGCGTGTCCACGATCAGCCGCTGCGCGTCGGGGGCGACCACCACGTCCAGAGTCGCCGTGCCGTCCAGGCGCTTCTGAGCGAAGTCGGCCCGTAAATCGATCGCGACGTGGGAGACACGCGCCTCCTCCGGTCGAGCGAAGGAGTGGATGTCTCGCGCCATCGCCGGAGCCGGCGCAGTCACGTCCGGGACGGGAGCGCAGCCGACGATGGCGGCGCAAAGAGCGAGGGCGCTGAAGCGATACATGGCCTGGGTACGCGCTGGAGTGGCAATCGTGAGAGGCAGTCTCGAGTCTTCAGTAGGCAAGTCTTGAGGGTTCAGCCTTCAGGTGCAAGTCACCGATCGCTCGATCGTAGGCGATAGCCGTTGAGCGACGACTGGAGACTTCAGGCCATAAGACAGCAGACCTCCGGCGCGATCAGCGCCGGAGGTCTTCGGTTCGTGGAGCCGCCCTGCCGATCAGTACTCGACGCGGGTCGACTTGTCGATGGTGCTGCCGATCACCGCGCCAGCCACGCCGCCGACGACAGCGCCCACGACCGCGCCCTGCACGCGGCGCCGCGATCCGCCTGCTACCGCGCCGACGGCCGCACCGGTCACGGCTCCGATCGCCGCGTCACGCTTGGTGTGCTTCACCGTCACCACGCGGGGCGCCGGCGCGGGGGCACTGCTCGGCCCGTCGTAGCTCCCGGAGCTGCTGGCCCTGCGGGTCGAGCTGGAGGACGAGGAGCGCCGCGTCGCCGAGGCCTTCCGTACCGCCGGCTTCGGGGCCGGTGCGGGCTCCGCCGCCGGCTCCGCGAGGTTCGATTCGGCGCCGGTCCCGAGCTCGACCGGGGACACGATCTTCTTCGCGTCCGCCTGCTCCATCGCCAGCTCCGTCTGGAGATCCTCCAGGAAGGCCAGGTCGGCCGCGGGAGCCTTTTCCTCCTGCTGGCACGCCGCCAAGCCCACGAAAGCCGACAGGATCATGGCCGATGTATGAACTTTCATGAACTCTCCTCGAATCGAGTGGCACTGGAGCAGAGCGCCTCCAGCGGGGCGGACGGTGGCCTATCCCGCGGCGCGTTCGACGTTCTAATGTAACAGACGACGGAGCTCTGGTAAAGGTCACATCCCACAACACAGTAATGAGTTACGGCGGCTTACACCACCCCTTTCCGGACCGTGGTGGACCACCCGCCGGCAGCACCACCGCGTGGCAGGCGGCCCCGAGCGCGCGTACGAGCGCTGCGCCGATGACGCTACTCGCCCCGGAGACTGCGACAACGTTGCTTCAGCGCGGCGGGGCCGGGCTCGCCGGGCCGGTGCCGGCGCCGGAGGAGTGGATGGCTGCCGCGATCTCGGCCAGGTCGTCCGTGGTGAGCTCCACGGTCGCGGCGCCGACCCATCCGTCCACCTGCTCCGGAGTCCGCGCGCCGACGATGGCGGCGGTGACACCCGACCAGGCGAGAGTCCAGGCGACCGCGACCTCCGGGACGGTGGTCTGGTGCCGCTCGGCAATGGGCCGAAGCGCGTCCCGCAGGGCGAGGTTGCGCTCGAGGTTTGGCGACTGGAACTCGGGGGCGCGCCGGCGCCAATCGTCCTCGGCCAGCGTGCTCGCCCGCTCCGGCGTCCAGCGATCGGTGAGCAGCCCCGACTGCATCGGGCTGTAGACGATCACGCCAGTTCCGTGGGCATCGCACCAGGGGATGATCGACTCCGCGGCCGCCCGGCGGATGAGAGAGAACGGCGGCTGCAGCGAGTCCACGTGGCGGATCGGCTCACACCGCTCGAGCAGAGCGACGTAGAAGTTGGAGACGCCGGCCCAGCGCACCTTCCCCTCCTCCACGAGCCGGGACATTTCACCCCAGGAATCCTCTACCGGCGTTCCGGTCTCATCAGGCCAGTGGAACTGGTAGAGATCTATCGTGTCCACCTCGAGGCGCCGGAGCGACGCTTCGCATTCGCGGCGGATGGAAGTTGGCTCCAGCGTACGGCGCGCCGGCTTCATCGGGTCGTTGTCGTCCCAGGCCAGCCCGCATTTAGTGAAGACCAGGGGGCGCTCGCTGCTCGGCACGTCACGGAGCAGCCGCGCCACGACCTCCTCGGAGTGGCCCAGACCGTAGACGGCGGCCGTGTCGATCCAGTTGACGCCCTCGTCGATCGCGTGGCGCATGGTGCGGACGGAGTCGTCGTCGTCCTGGGGTCCCCAGCCGAAGGCCCAGCCGCCCCCGCCGATAGCCCATGCGCCGAAGCCGACGCGAGTGATCTCCGGTCCGTCACTGCCCAGCCTGCGCGTCGGAATCGCCGCCATGATCTACTCCTGAGGGAAATTGCGAAAAGGCTTTACGGGTTCATTCGGGGTCTGAGCCCGCTGCTCCTGCCGCGGCTATGTCGCGGTGGCTCGCCGTGCGCCTCCTGGCGCGAGAAAGCCCCGCCCTACGCATGCGGCGGCGGGGGTCGGTCCCGATGCAATCCCGCTGCCAGCTGACGACGGAAGAGGCTGCCGTGTGGATTACGGGCTCGGGACGACTGGCACAGCCGGGGAATGGGCCGTATTCTGGTGCACTGATTGCAAGCGCCTTCGTCCGATTCGTTCCGTTCCCTCATCCGGAGATACTTTATGGCTACGCCGAAAAAGCAGAGTGGTGGTGCAAAGCAGGCCCGCGGTGGACTTGCGAAGACTGTTCAGCCGGATGAGACGCTCTCCGCAATCGTCGGCAGCACACCCCTGACGCGTGCGGACCTGACCAAGAAGATCTGGGACTACATCAAGAAGAACAATCTCCAGGATGCCAAGGACCGCCGCGCGATCAACGCCGACGACAAGCTCCGCGGGATCTTCAAGAAAGAGCAGGTTTCGATGTTCGAGATGACGAAGCTCGTCAACAATCACGTCAAGTAGTCGACCGGCGAAGACAATGGGGGACGCGGGCTCCGCCGTCGGCGGCCCCGCGGTCCTCGAGCTTCCGTCCCACTCCAGCTACTGAGCTCCGCCTGAAAGCCGACCCTGGCGGTCGCCGGTGCGAGTGGTCTTTCCGCGTCCCCACCTCCGTAAACGCCGCCGCGGGAAAGGCCAGCCGCCGAGCGCATTCGATCCCCCTCCCCCCCCGAGCACCGCAACAGTATCCCGGTTCTCCTGGGCGGGGACGCGTCCTCGGAAGACCTGTCGTGCCTTGAGGTCGGGCATGGCCAGGTTATCTTCAGGGACGCCGCCTTAAGCCTATCCTGAACGAGGTCATCGATGCACATCGCCCGTCTCCTGGTCCCGGTTGGAGCTACGCTCCTGTACGCGCTCTCCGCTCATGCCCAGGGAACGGGATGGCAGGCGGACCCCGAGCTGGTGCGGGCCGTCCGGAGCAAGGTCAGCGTGCCGGTCATCGCCTCCGGCGGCGCGGGCGAGCTCGAGGACACGACCTTCGTGCTCGAGGCGCTCAGCGGCGGCTTCAGCGGCGGCACCGTCGCCTCGCTCAAGGGCGAGCTCGACGAGGTGCGCGGCGACAAGGCGGCCGCGCGGATCGTCTCGGACCCCTACGCGCTGAGCCCGGACCGCGCCGCCGAGCCCGAGCTCGGCTCCCAGCGCGACCTGCGCGGCGTCGAGCACGACGACGCGCTCGGCACGTGGCTCGCCCCCTTCGTGATGGCCCAGATCAACACGCGCGTCGTGCGGCGCTCGAACGCGCTGCTCGGCCACGCCTACGGCCGGCGCTTCCGCTACCGCGAGGTCATGAGCACGGGCGGCGGGCCGCTCGGCCCGGTCAAGGCGGGCGCGGTGGCGGGCGGCGCCGGCGCGCTGATCGCGGGCCTGAGCTTCGGCCCGACGCGTACCGTGCTCGACCGGGTGCTCCCCGCCCCGGGT
>JAHWJV010000389.1 GCA_019348265.1 Gemmatimonadota bacterium | reverse complement strand
CGCGTAGTGCCGCTTCTCCGTCTGATATTCCACGTGCGCCGTCGCGATCGTGATCCCGCGCGCACGCTCCTCCGGTGCCTTGTCGATGTTGTCGAAGCTGATGAAGTCCGCCAGCCCCTTCGCCGCCTGAATCCGCGTGATCGCCGCCGTCAGCGTCGTCTTCCCATGGTCGACGTGGCCAATCGTGCCCACGTTCACGTGCGGCTTGTTCCGCTCAAACTTAGCCTTAGCCATTGTCTGCTTCTGCGTTCCCGGTTGGGAGGTGAACAATCAAATCGAGCTTCGCGACCCGGTCCGCGGTCGGCCCCATCCGAACGGCCGATAGGGCAAAACACGCCCTGCGATGTTCATCGCCCGGCGTGAAGAAAGAGCCCCGCCCGGCAGGCCGTCGCACGACGCGCGCGCAACCACCCGCGCCGGGGCGGGAGCAATATGGAGCGGGCGACGAGACTCGAACTCGCGACCCTCAGCTTGGAAGGCTGATGCTCTACCAACTGAGCTACACCCGCCCGAAGATTTCAAATCTCACACGAACGGCCGCCGCGCGGCGCATTTGGAGCCGCTAATAGTAACGACCCGGGTTTCCGTCGTCAACATCCTCCGCTGCCCGGCGAGAAGAAAGCCCCCGCCGCGAATCCGCGGCGGGGGTTTGCATCGGAGCTTATGAAAAAGACCCCGGCGTGCGTCAGGGACGCGACTGGCGGGCCGATTTGACCAGCGGCAGCGTCTGCCGTGGGGTACGCAGTGCGACCTTCGGGGTCTCGGGCGTGGCGGCGACGGAGCGCCGGATGTGCGCGAGCATCTCCCGCAAGCGCGCCTGCATCTCCTGTTTGGTAGGCTGCCGGTCGAGAGTATCGTCCATAATAGTCTCGTTGTGCAGGTGGAGGCGGGTCAGGTGTGTAGGTGTGCCAGCAGCAAGAAGGCCGTGGAGTCTCCCGCTTCGAACAAACTCCGAAACACCTCCGCGTTGCTCGCGCCGCGTCGCGGCTCGCGATCAGAGCGCCGCGGCCTTAGCGCTACGAGCGGTGCAGTCGGTCCGAAGCGGAGGCGCTGACGATATCGCGGGCGCGGGAGCGCTCGTCGTGGTGTCGGAGCGTGCCGACGAGTCGGGCCCGGAGCAGTCGATGCGCCGGCGATTCGAGGAGCGTCGATGATCTGGTTGTTGCTCCGCGGCACGGTTGGTCTCACCTAGCATCAACTACTCCTCGATACTGTGAATCGGCGGCGCGTCGCATGCTGCTCGCGAGCGGCATCGCCAGGGGTGCGGCACCGGGGCGGGGGCTCCGTGGCGCCGTCTTTTCGCCCCCCACCTTCGGGCCCGTGATCCGCCGCACCTCGGCGAGAACCCCGTCCGCATCGCAGGGCTTCTCGAGAAAGCCGGCGCATCCGGCGGCCAGCGCGCGGTTGCGGTGCTGGGTGGAAACGGCCGAGGTCAGCACGAGCACGTCGGTGCGCTCCGTGCGCGGGGACTCCCGCAGCCGTTCCACCATCTGCACGGAAGACGAGAAGAACGGCCAGAGGGCGACCAAGACCAGCGCGGGGACGATTTCGCGGGCGAGCCGCAGTCCATCGACCCCATTGGGGGCCTCGAACACCGGGTAGCCGGACTCCCGGAGGAGATCGCCGAGGGCTCTGCGCGAACCGTGGTAGGAATCGACGATAAGGATCGTGGGCTGCCTCATGATGCACCCGTCAGCTCGGGTTGCGGTCGGGTCAGGCCGACCACTCGGAGGGAGCCGTCGGAAGCGCGACCCTCGAGCCACCCCTCGTGCCTGCGGCGTTCCCGCTCGAGCCGGTCCATCCGCTTCCAGAGCTCGGCCTGGAGCGCGTGGACGCGCTGCAGGCGCAAGCGAATGACCTCGCTGCGTCCGATCGTCCGGTGCCGGATCATCTGCAGGCGGTCGTCGATCGGGTTCGGGCCGGTCGAATCTCTAGCTTCCATCGAGACTAGCGGGCTGGTGGCAACCGCAGCCGGGACCGGTGGTGCTCTGGCCCGTTCGGCATGAGCATCGGCAGCTCACGGCAGCGGAGTGAATACAAGGTAGGCGGGTGCCGCGGGGGGTGCTATCGGGAGCTTTCGAGAGGCGTGTCGGGGGAACCCCGGACAGAAGGGAGGCGGTGGGGCGGGTGGTCAGCTTTCGGACAACCATCCTCGCTGAAGGGCGTACCGGACCAGCTCGGTGCGGCTTCTGAGACCGAGCTTGTCCGTGATGCGGGCCTTGTAGGTCTCGACGGTCTTGGTGCTGATGCCGAGCTTGCCGGCGATCTCCTTGTTGCTCTCGCCCCACGCGATGCGGCGAAGCACCTCTTCCTCGCGCTCACTGAGTGGATCGGCGTCCGAGGCGGGCCTTGCGCCGGCCGAGCGAGTGCGGTCGCGGAGAAGGTGGCCTGCGAGCAGCGGATCGACGTACGTGCCTCCGCCGGCGACGACCCGGATGGCGCGGACCAGCTCGTCCGCCGCGGCGCGCTTCAGCACGAATCCCGCAGCGCCAGCCTCCAACAGGCGCGCCAGGTGCGCCCGGTCGTCATGAGCGGTGAGCACCAGGATCTTCACCTCCGGCGACTCGCGCGTCAGGCGCTCCGTGGCCGCCGCGCCGTCCAGCACGGGCATGGAGACGTCCATCACGACCACATCCGGCTTGAGCTCGCCGGCACGGAGGATCGCCTCCGCCCCATCCCGGGCCTCGCCCACCACCACGATTCCGGGCGTGGCGTCGAGCAGCGAACGCATGCCAGTGCGGACCATCTCGTGGTCGTCGGCGAGCACCACGCGGAGGTCGGTCACCGGCCGTGCCCCATGTCTTCACCGGCTGGAGCCATCGTGTGGGGGATTCGCACGAACAGTGTGGTTCCGATCGCGGGCGAGGATTCGATGTCCAGCTGTCCTCCGAGCAGCTTGACTCGCTCGCGCATGCCACGGAGCCCCAGGCGCTTCGCACCGTCGCCCGAGCCGAGGACGGCGTCGGGCTCGAACCCCTTGCCATTGTCTTCGAGGATGATGCTGAGTATGCCCCGGCGCCGTTCTACAAGCAAGCTGACGCGGCTCGCCTCGGCGTGCTTGAGCACGTTGGTGAGTCCTTCCTGCACGACTCGATAGAGGGCGATCTCCACCTCCTGGGGGAAGCGCTCGCTGTCCAACCCGACGCTCTGGAAGTCGCACTCGATAGCGTTCGCGGCGGCCCACTCCTCCAGGTGTCCCCGCAGGGCGAGCCGGAGCCCGAGATTGTCGAGAGCCGGAGCGCGCAGCTCGAACGCGAGCTGCTGCACCTCGCGGCCGATCCGGTCCGCCAGCTTTTCCAGGTCCTCGATCTGCTCGCTCTCGTCGCCCGCGTTCTCGCCGCGCGCCAACCCTTTCAGCCCCAGCAGCAGTGCCGTGACGAGCTGCCCCATCTGGTCGTGCAGCTCGCGCGAAAGGCGCAGTCGCTCGTGCTCCTCGGCGGAGGTGAGCCGCCGAAGCAGTTCGTTGCGCTCCTGCTCCAGCGTGCCGACCGTGATCTCTCCCATGAGCAGCGGCACGCGGTTCAAGCGCCCGAACACTCGGCCAACGCCCTTTGGGTCCGGCGTTCCGGGATAGTCCTCAACCCAGCGAAGGGCGGCCCCGTCCAGGATCTGGGCGAGCTCGTCGAACTCGCGGATGATCTCCTGCACCTCGAAGCCCTGCGTCCGTCGCAAAAGGGCGATGTTCTTCATCTCAGTCGTGACGAGCTGCTCCGCGGTCAGCTTCTCCGTGTCCGGGGTAAGCAGAAACTCCGCGGCCTTGCCGAGAACGATCGGAAGGTCGTCCAGCAGGTCCTGGTGAGGGAGCACGCGGTTGGGCGCTACTCCGAGCTGTGACGAGATCTTTTCGACCCAGTCC
>JAHWJV010000388.1 GCA_019348265.1 Gemmatimonadota bacterium | reverse complement strand
GCGGCCGAGCAGGCGGTGCAGCAGTACGAGAAGTGGATGGCGATGGCGGTGAGGTGATAAGAACGGAAGTCCTCAGTCTTCAGTCTTCAGTCCCCCGGGCCACCAGTTGTGGATCGGGGGACTGGCGACTGACGGCTCAAGACTTCCGTCTTCAATCCGCCGCCGCGTCCTCCGGCATCGAATCGTCGGTTCGGGAGAAGGACTCCTCGCGGACCATGGAGGAGCCCGTGCGCTCGTCGTAGGAGACGTGGAGGATCTGGTCGAGGTTTTCGCGGAGGCCCTCGATGTGGGTGATGAGGATCACCTGCTCGAAGCGGTCCTCGAGGCGGCGCAGGAGCTGGACCACGTTGTCGCGGCGGGCGACGTCGAGGGAGCCGAAGACCTCATCGAGGACGAGGAGCGCGAGGGGGTGGCCGGCGCGCTCGGCGATCATCTGCGAGAGGGATAGGCGGAGGACGAGGTTGGCGACGTCCTCCTCGCCACCGGAGATCACGGGCTTCTGCTCACCTTCGTCGAGAACGCAGATGTTGTACTCGTCGTCGATCTCCAGCGAGGTGTAGCGGCCGTCCGTGAGCTGGGCGATGAAGCTGGATGCGACCTCGCCGAGCTCGGGGCGGACCTGCGCGTTCAGCTCGCCTCGGAGCTGTGAGAAGGCGGCGTCGAGCTCGTTGTGGTGACGGTGGTCGACTTCACGCAGGGCGATCTCCTTCAGCCGTTCCTCCATCTGCTGCTCGGCGCGGGCGGCGGTAAGCTCGTAGAGCACCGCGTTGGACAGCTCCCCCTTCGCCACGGTGGCTTGCAGATCGGCATCGTGCCGGCGCCGGCTGGCGACGTCGTGCTCGAGCCTCAGCTTTGCGAAGCCCGCCTCGGAGAAGCCGAGGGTCTCGCGCTCGGTAGCGGCCTGCGCCCCTCCGAGGAGGGCGGCCGCTTCCCGCTGCTGGGCCCCGAGCCGCTCGCGTTCCCACTCCTCCCTGCGCCGAACCGTCTCGTCGAGCTGGGCCGCGCGCGTCTCCACCTTGCGCAGAACATGCAGGCGCTCCTCCGCCGCATTGTGCGCGGCGCGATCGTAGCCCGACGGGATGCTCTCCAGCTCCCGCCGCAGCTCCTCTCGCCGCTCCGCGCGCTCGGCTCGCTCTTTCCCTACCGCCTCCAGCTCCTGCACCGCCGACTCGCACCGCGTGTGCTTGCGCGCCTTTTCGGCGATAGCCTTTTCCAGCTCCGCGCCCTGCTCCTCCAGCGCCACCACCTCGGCCGGCTTCGCCTCCAGCTGGTCACGA
The DNA here is from genome assembly GCA_019348265.1 of Gemmatimonadota bacterium. Lineage (GTDB taxonomy): Bacteria > Gemmatimonadota > Gemmatimonadetes > Longimicrobiales > Longimicrobiaceae > JAHWJV01. The sequence goes on along the minus strand of JAHWJV010000388.1, from coordinate 2,581 downwards.
CGGCTCTTCAGCCACTTGCCGTCCTGGACCAGCAGCGTCCACTGCTCATTCAGCTCGGACAACAGCTTCTCGAAGTCGGCGCCCAAGGGGCGGCCGCAGGTGGGGCAGATTCCTTCGGAGCCGGACTCGCGGACCCTCCGGATCTGCTCCTGCAGCTCGGTGGCGCGGTCGCGGTAGGCGAGGAGCTTGGTCTCCGCGTCCTGGCGGTCGCACAGCCATGCGGTCTTCTTCTCGTCGATCTCCCGCTCTACCCGGGCGGACTCCTCCCGCGCCACCGACAGCTCGGTCGCGTACTTCCCGAGCAGCGCGGGTGCCTTCTCCAGGCCCTCGAGCCGCTCACGCTGACGCTCGAGCTCTGCGTCGATCTCCGCCGCCTGCTCGGCCAGCGCGCGGCGGCGCTCGTGCTTGCGCGCCAGCTCCACCATCCGCTCGACCTCCTGCACCGCACCCGGCAGTGGCGCGAGCTGCTCCCGCAGCGCCTCCCGCTCCCGCTCCGCTTCCCCGATGCGCGCCAGCTCCTGGTCGATGCGCGCCATCTCGCGACGCGCCGCGTCGCGCTCCCGCTCCGCCGACTCGATCGCGCCGGACAGGTCACGGTGCCGGTCGCGCCTGCCCTGCACTTCCGTCCATCTCGGCACGATGAGGGAGAGCGCCTCCAGCGCCTCCGCGCGCGCGGTCTCGGCGTCGGCGAACGCCCCCTGTGCCTCCGCTAGCTTCACACGCGCCTCAGCGTGGGCGGCGCGGATCCCCGCCGGGTCCGGCATCCCGCCGCGAAGGGCGTCTATCTCGCTGCGTAGCTCACTGCGCCGCACGCGCGCGCGGTCCTGCGCCTGGCGGAGCCGCTCGTAACCGAGAACGGTGGAGAGGAAGCGGCCCCGGTCCGCCGGTCCCATGGTGGCCAGGAACTGGAGCTCTTTCTGACCCGTGAAGTAGGTGTTGAAGAACTCCCGCCGGGTCATCCCCAGCCGCCCCTGCAGGTACCGGGTCACGCCGCCCAGCGTGGTGGCGACCGGCACATTCGATCCGTCGAGGAAGGCCTCGGCGTTGTTCAGCGTGCGGACTACCCGGTACTCGTGCCCGGCGAGCCCGAACCGCAGCTCCACCTGCACGCGGGAGCGCGCCCCGGCTCGCGCGAACCGCAGGGTGTCATTCGTCCCCCGCGCGGCCTCGGAGCCGTAGATCGCCCAGGCGAGGGCCTCCAGCAGCGTCGACTTCCCCGCTCCGTTCGGCCCGATGATCCCCGTCAGCCCCGGACGGAAATGGATCGCCGTGTCCACGTGCTGCCGGAAGTTCTGAAGACGAAGCTCGATCAGTTTCATCGAGGATATCCAGCGCCGACTGAACAGTGCGAGAGAGTCATCCTTCCCCCTCCCCCACCGCGTCCAGATACCCTCGCCCGAGCGAGACGAGACGGTCCCGGTCGATGGCTACGGAGCTGGGCAGCCAGTCTTTCGCGAGGTAGCTCTCGACCTGCTCGCGCAGCGTCTGGCGGCGCATGGGAGCTCCGGAGCCGACCACCCTCAGGATCTCCGGAGGACGCGCGTCCAGGTGGAAGTGCAGCGCCTCCGCGCGGTACTCGCGGATCCGGCGGTGATCCAGCTCGCGGACGACGTGGCGGGGGATGTCGGCCACGACCAGCCGCACGATCTTCCCGTCGAGCCCGTCCGGGATCGCGCTGACCGTGCGCTCGATCGCCGCGTCGACTTCCGCGGGGCCGAGGCCGCGCGCCGAAAGCCGGTCCAGGTCGAATACCGGCCGGGTGGCGACCGGATGGAAGGCGGCCGCGCGGCGAGTGGTATCGTAGACGAGAAAGCCCTTCTCGCCGACCTCGGCCCAGATGTTCGTCGAGGTGCGCTCGATCGCGCCGGCATACCACATATTCGCTGCGAGCTCCGTCGCTATGTGGTAGTGCCCTAGCGCGACGTAGTCCCAGCGCTCCGCCGCGATCGCTCTGTCTTCCACGATCACCCCACCGTACTCCGACACGTAGCGGATCTTGCTTTCCGCCACGTCGCCGCCGACCGTGCCGTGCAGCATCAGGATGTTGAACCCGGCCGCCGGATCCGGCTCGAACTCGTAGAGGGGCAGGGCGCCCTCCGGCGGTGGGGCGTCGGACTCCTCGACGACCAGCGGGATGACCCTGTTGGCGACGGCCCGCTGAGTGAGCGCGGAGACGTACTCGGTGTGGACGACGTGGATCTCGCCGACGCCGCCCTCCTCCTCGGTGCGGAGGAAGGCGTCGATGAGCGCGTCGGCGACCTCACGGGCGTCCTCGTAGGTCGGCTGCTCCGAGAAGCCCGACCACGCCTGCTCGATGTGGCGACCGCGGAACCGGTAGTAGCTCGCTGCCTTGCGGCCGACGAGGAAGGCGACCGGATCCTTGCCCTCGGAGCGCAGCAGCTCCTCGAGCTGAGCGGCCGTCTTCAGCGCGTTGGCGTTGTAGCCGCCGGCCAGGCCTCGGTCGCTCGTGATCACGAGGACGGCGACGCGCTTCTCGTCGGTCTGCTCCTGCAGGAGCGGGTGCTCGATCGACGTGGTCTGCGACGCGAGCGCCGACAGCACGCGGGTGAGCTGGAGCGCG
>JAHWJV010000387.1 GCA_019348265.1 Gemmatimonadota bacterium | reverse complement strand
CCACCCGGTATAGGCGCAGACCCGGTCCACGCACGTCTGCATCGCTTCCCCGGCCGCGCGGGCCTGGTTCGCCGCCACCGCGATTCCCTGCAGCAGTTCGAGGTAGAGGGTCTTGCGCCGTAAAGCCTCCTGCGTACGCTTCGTTTCGGTGATATCACGGGCGATCGCTGAGGCCCCGATCACGTCGCCCTCGGCGCCGAAGATCGGCGAAACCGTCAGAGCGACAGTCAGGCGAGTACCATCTTTGGCCACCCGGACGGTTTCGTAGGTATCCACCCGTTCGCCGCTTCGAGCTCGCTCCAGAATCGCCGGGAGCTCGTCCGGATGGTCGTCCGGAACGATAAGAGAGATCGCCTTTCCCACTATTTCGTCTGCGGAGTAGCCGTACATCCTCTCCGCGCCCGGATTCCAGCTGGTGATCACGCCTTCCAGCGTCTCTCCGATGATCGCTTCGTTCGCCGATTCGATGATCGCCGCAAGACGCGAGCGAGTTTCCTCCGCCCGCCTCCGCTCGGTAACGTCGTGCGTGTGCACGACCGCCACCGGGGCACCGGAAGGATCCGAGATGATCTTTCCCCGGATGTCGACCCTGCGCCACGAGCCGTCCTTGTGCCGCAGACGTAGCTCCATGTTCCGATCGCTGCCGGGATGCTGTATGTCCGTCTCGAACGCCGATGTTGCCTCCTCGACGTCGTCCGGGTGCACCAATTCTGCGCCGCGCCGGCCGATCATCTCCGCCGGCGTGTACCCCAGCACCCGCTCGACCGAGGGACTGATGTAGCGGATCGTACCATCCGCGTTCTGCAGGTGGATGACGTCCCATGCATTCTCGATCAACGCACGGAATTGCTCCTCGCTCTTGCGGAGCAGAGCTTCCCTCCGGCTACGCCGCGCCATCTCCGCAGCCCGCTCGGTCTCCAGCAGCAGTGGAGCGGCGACCGCGGCCAGGTTCTCGAGCGTCTCGATCTCCTCCTGCGCCCACTCCCGAGGCAGGTGGTCGATCGCGCAAAGTGTTCCTATCACTCGCTCCCCGCGCGCGCGCAGCGGTATGCCAGCGTAAGCGATCCACTGCATCTCCGCGATCGCCGGGTTGCCGCGCAGCAAGGGATGCCGACGGGCGTCCTCGACCACCAGCGCCTCTCCGGAACCAATTACGTGCTGACAAAAAGAGTGGCTGAGCGGGATCTCTTTCTTCGCGGCCCAGCGCTCCGAAAGACCCGCCGAGCTCTGGATCCGATGCTGCTTTCCGTCCAGCACCGAGATCAGAACGACCGGCACCCGTAGAAGCCTGGCGGCAAGGCGCGTAAGCCCGTCGAACGATTCCTTCGGTCGAAGCTCGAGACCTTTCGAGGATCGCTGCTTCGCGTGCCGACGCCGGCGGGACAGACCGGCAGTCGATGGCGCGTCTGGGCTTGCCCTCATGGTACACCTCCGAAGGTTGGGAGAATCCACCTGAAGCTGATCGAAATATGAGAAAACTGTCGGAGAGAGCGATGCACTTCGCTGCGGGTCGGACGGGCGATGCTCTCGGGTTCGGGTCAATCATAATGCGCTCCCATCGTGCCGGGTTCGGGGATGCGTCGGATGCGCGTCTTTCTTTTATCGTCTGATTATCGTTTTTCTCTAAGTACTTTACCTCGAAGCACTTGGCAGAATCCATTGAATCCAGATCTCCCACTGGCTCGCGGCAAAAAACCTCGATTGCGCGACGGTCACGACGGCGCGCCGTCGCATTCGCCCGAGCATTCTCCGGGCGCGGCAGGGGAAGGCGAGCGACCTATCATTTTCCGCCAGCATTTGCATCGAAATTATTGAGATTGCTATGCGTACGAGGGAACATAGATTGCAGTCCAGTTCACACCCCTGCCAGCGGCTCCGTGCGGCCCTCCTCCACCTTCTGAATCGGATCGTTCGGGCCTTCTTCGCGCGGCGCTGGGATCGCTGAGTCGGAGTAGCACGGGCAACTCTCAAGTCCTGACGTAGCAAACGATCCGCAGCTGCAATCGGTGCATCGTCTCCGCCTGGAGCGATGTCTGCGGAAAGAGTCAGCAAGGGGGTGGCGGTGAGCGGGCATACTCTCACACGGCTCCTTTCCATAATCCGCGCGCAGCCGGCCACCAGGGCCACTGGAGACCCGAGGCGGGTCCACCCGCGTGCGTTTCGGGTGCGCTCCCGAGGTGAATCGGATCTTCCGCTCACCGACGCGTGGTCCCCCACCCGGAACGCGTTCCTGCCGCGCTCCGAAGCAGGAACCGGGGGCGGTGGCGCGTACCCCACAGCGGCCGGGCATATCGGACCTGGCCGCTCGGAGGCAGAGCTATGTTCTCGCTGAAGCTGTTCGGGGGGGCATCGATCGAGGGCCCAGACGGTCCGCTCACGGGTCAGATCGCTCAGCGGAGACAGCTGGCACTGCTGGCGCTCCTTGCGCGAGCGGGGCGAGCAATCAACCGAGAAAAGCTCGTCGTTCATCTCTGGCCTGATACTGATTCCGAGCGAGCTCGGCACCTCCTGTCCGACTGCCTTTACCTCATCCATAAAGCTTTGGGGAAAGATGCGGTGCTGACGGCGGGAGACGAGATCCTCCTGAACAGCGCCGTAGTACGGTCGGACGTGGGTGAGTTCGAGGAAACCCTTCGTCAGGGGGATCTCGAGCGCGCGGTCTCTGTTTACCAGGGGCCGTTCCTGGACGGTTTCCGCGTCAAGGGAGCTGCTCTCGAGTTCGAGCGCTGGGCTGACACGGAGAGGGAACGTCTCGCACGTTCGTACGCGAACGCGCTGGAGCGGCTCGCGAAAAAATGCGCAGCCCTCGGCGACTCGGCGGGCGCGGTGGGGTGGTGGCGGAGACTCGCCGCGCATGACCCGTATAGCGGGTCTGTCGCTCTGGGTTTGATGATGGCGCTGGAAGCCGCGGGAGACCGAGCCGGCGCGCTCCGGCACGCCCGAGTCTACGGCGCCCTGCTCCGGGACGACTTCGCCGCGGACCCGGAGCCGGCGGTGGTGGCGCTTGCGGCTCGCCTGCGGAAGGAGCCAGCGGAAGCGCGGATCGGGAGAGAAACCGACTTCGGCGTCCCTAGCAACTGGAGCGAGCATCCCGCGATTGAGGGGGTGGTCCAGCAGGAGCGCCACGCAGAGCCCGTCTCCTCGCCCGAAGTCGCTCCCGCGGTGGAAACCGTTGAGTTTCCGTCGACCCCGCCCCCCCCGCCTTCGGCGGCCGCACCCGGCCATTTTAGAGCAGCACGAGGCGGGACCACGCTCGAATTCCGACCCCTTACCTATGTATTGCTCGTTCTGCTTGCTCTCACGATCCTGCTGGCTCTCTGGGACGGGCGCGAGCGCAAGCCGACCACCAGCGAAGGCGTTTCTCCGACGCGGATAGCCGTGTTCCCGTTCGCGGTTTACGGGAGCGAAGAGTACGCCTATCTGGGAGAGGGGCTGGTGGACTTACTGAGCACTAAACTTGACGGCGCCGGCGAGCTCCACGCGGTCGACCCACACGCCGTGTTGGGGCTCACCACCGGCGGTAAGTCGCTGGACCCGGACGGCGGCCGCGCTCTGGCGCACCGTCTGGGCGCCGGGCTTTATGTGCTAGGCAACGTCCTGGAGGCGGGGGGGCAACTTCAGCTGAACGCGTCGTTGTACGACGCGGAAGGCAGGCGCAAGACGACGGCTCAGGTGGTCGTCAAAAGTGAGGCGCAGGTCTTCGAGCTCATCGATCGGCTCGCCGTTCAGCTTGTAGCGGTGGCTTGAATCCTTGTACGTCAGCGTGCCTGCAGTGGGATGTACCAGGGTCTGAATGTCGTCTGTCATGCGATGTCGGCCAATCTGTCGAGGGGCGTGTGACCCATGGCGAAAGCGGAATGG
>JAHWJV010000386.1 GCA_019348265.1 Gemmatimonadota bacterium | reverse complement strand
GGGATGGGCCATCGCGGCGAGAACCCTGGGTCTGATCGTCAAGCGAGAGTCTCCTTACTCGGTCATGGCAGGGAGCGATGCTTCAGCTCCCACCCGTCCCTCAGCCCCCCAGCCCCGGCAGCCTTTCCTTCAACCTACTTTCTCGGCGCCATCGACGATATGATGTAGGGAGTCCCAAACCTCCCGACCGGATTCCCTACGCGATCCGATCGGCACCGCCCGGCCGAACCCATGAGGTGGACCCGAGGTGAACGACATCTCCTCACGAACACCGAACCGTCTCCGCGCGAGCTGGCCCAGGCTGGCGCTGGTGCTGGCCCTGCTCAGTCTCGCCCCGGGTGGCCGGGCGGACCCGCTGCGGGCCCAGACCGAAGCGGCGAGAGTCTTCCGGGCGGGGGCGGCCACGAGCAACATCACCCCGGCGCTCGGCTCCTCCATCAACGGGAATATGCAGGACGCGCGCGCGGCGCACGTTCATGACGAACTCCACGTCCGCGCGCTGGCGCTGGACGACGGGCAGACCCGGCTGATGATCGCGGTGGTGGACAATTGCATGGTGCCGCGCGAGGTGTTCGACGAGGCCAAGCGCCTCGTGCAGGAGCACACCGGGCTGCCCCCCGAGCACATGCTCATGTCAGCCACGCACACGCACTCCGCGGGAACCGCGGTGGCCATCTTCCAGAGTGAGGCGGACCCGGAATACCTCGAGTTCCTGACGGTGAGGATCGCCGACGCCGCGCGTCGCGCGATGAACAACCTCGAGCCGGCGCGAGTCGGCTGGGGCACCGGGCAGGTCCCGGACCAGCTCTTCAACCGCCGCTGGCGGATGAGGCCGGGCACGATCCCTCCCAATCCCTTTGGAGGTACAGACCAGGTGCGGATGAACCCGCCGGCCGGAAGTCCGGACCTGCTGGAGCCGGCCGGGCCGACCGATCCGGAGCTCTCCATCGTGTCGATCCAGGCGAGGGACGGGCGGCCGATCGCCATCCTCGCCAATTACTCGCTGCACTACGTGGGGGGGACGAAAGAGGGCGAGCTCTCGGCCGACTACTTCGGTGCCTTCGCCGAGCGCATGCAGGAGCTGCTCGCGGCGGACCGGCTCGACCCCCCCTTCGTTGGGATGATGTCGAACGGTACGAGTGGCGACGTCAACAACACGGATCACCGGCGGAAGTACGCTGCGAGGCCGGCGTACGCGCAAATCCGGGCGGTCTCCGCCACGGTGGCGGCCGAGGCGCTACGGGTCTACAGGGCGATCCCGCACGCTGATTGGGTGCCTCTCGCCGCGCGGCAAACCGAGCTGACGCTCGGCGTGAGGCTTCCCGGGCCGGCGGATCTCGAGCGGGCCAGGCGGATCATGCTCGGCGCGCGCGGCCCGTCGATGCAGACGCGCGAGGAGATCTACGCCCGCGAAACCGTACTGCTCGGTGGTCACCCCTCGAGCGTGCCCGTGCTCCTGCAGGTGCTCCGGATCGGAGATCTGGCGATCGCGGCGATTCCGTGCGAGGTGTTCGCGGAGATCGGGCTGGAGCTGAAGCGGAGGAGCCCCTTCCCGGCGACCTTCACGATCTCGCTCGCCAACGGCTACAACGGCTACCTCCCGACGCCCGAGCAGCACGCGCTCGGCGGATACGAGACCTGGCGGGCCAGGTCGAGCTACCTCGAGGTCGGCGCGTCCCCCATGATCGTCGAACGGCTGATGGCCCTCTTCGGAGAGCTGAAGGTCGAACGATGAACCTGGACCGGAGACCCAGGGGTGCGTGGCTCGCGATGGCCGCTCTCGTCGTTGCGGTGTCGAGCGGAGCGATCTCGTTGCGGGCGCAGACCGCGCCGATCCTCGCCGGCGTCGCGGTGACCGACATCACCCCACCGGTCGGGTATGCGCAGTACCGCGGAATCAGCACGGCGGTTCACGATCGGCTCCACGCGAAGGCGCTGGTATTCCGCCAGGGCGACCGTGCCGCGGCCCTGGTCATCGCGGACCTGATTGCCATCACCCCCGGCCTCGCGATGGAAGCCCGCGCGGTTGCTTCCGCGAAGACGGGCATCCCCTTCTCGAACATCATCGTCGCGGCTACCCACGCGCACACGGGTCCCGAGTACCGGGAGGCGATGGAGCTCTACGCGGAGAGGAAGCGGACCCGGACGTCGACCGCGGCGGATGAGCAGGGCTACCTCCCGCAGCTGATCCGCAGCGTCGCGCAGGCGGTGATCGACGCCCACGCTGGTGCGCGACCCGTTCAGCTGCGGACCGGCGCCGGGCAGGCGACGGGAATATCCTTCAACCGACGCTTCGTCCTCAGGGACGGGCGGGTGCGGATGAACGCCGGGATCGGCAACCCGGACATCGTGCGTCCCGCCGGACCGATCGATCCCGAGGTGAACGTTCTGATGCTCTCGGCCGCGGGCGGAGGCGATCCGTTCGCGGGGCTCACGGTCTTCGCCAACCACCTGGACACCGTCGGTGATACGGAGTTCGGCGCCGACTACCCCTTCTACCTGGAGCAGGCGCTCCGGCGGAGCTTCGGCCAGGATTTCGTCTCCGTCTTCGGCATCGGCACGGCCGGGAACATCAACCACATCGATGTGAACGGCCCTCCTGGTCAGAGGGGCCGCGACGCCGTCACGCGGCGGGTCGGCGAGACGCTCGCGCGTGTCGTCGTCGAGGAGTCGACGCGACTGCAGGCCGTTCGCGATCCTTCGCTGGAGGTGCGCTCCACCTTCGTCTACGCTCCGCTCCAGGAGTACACCGCGGAGGAGCTGGCGTGGGCCCGGAGTGATTCGATGAAGCCGCTCTACCAGGAGCGCGAATCCCAGCAGATGTTCAGGCGGAGGAAGATTCTGTCGCTGGAGCGCATGAGAGCCAACGGAGCGGCGACTCCGCCGACCGTAGGGACCGAGCCGTGGAGGCTGCCGCTCGAGGTGCAGGCCATCCGCCTCGGAGAGGATGCCGCGATCGTCGGTCTCCCAGGCGAGGTCTTCGTCGAGCTCGGCCTCGCCATCAAGAAAGCGTCGCCCTTCCCCCGCACCTTCATCATCGAGCTGACCAACACCAACATCGCCTACGTACCCACGAGGGAGGGGTTCGAACAGGGCGACTACGAGGCGGTCAATTCGCGAGTGGCGCCCGGCGGAGGCGAGATGCTCGTCGAGGCCGCGCTGCGCCTGCTGAGGGAGTTGAAAGACGATCCCGGTCCGCCGAGCGAGGCCGCGTCGACAGGACTCCGGCGATGAGACGCCGGCACCCGAGGCTTCAGCTCCTCGCCCGGCGAGTAAGCTCGCGGCAATGACGAACGGGAAGTCGGCCTTCGCCGACTGAACACTGGTCGGTCGCACGGGCCTCGGCGACCGGGCAGCCCGCGAAGGCGGGCTTCAGATCCGTGTTGCCGCGACTTCAGTCGCCCGGCTCTAAGCTGATCGCCCGCCTTCGATCGTCACGCCGTGGTCTGACCGGTGTGGACTCGTGGAATCATTCGCTCACCGAACCCGAATGGGACTCACAAGAACGACGTTGGCTCCTGGGATCGCGTGCACGGTGCTCGTTCTGGTTGCAGGAGCCACCCCACAGCAACGCGGCCCGTACGAGCCGCGGGAAGCACTCGGCACCTTCGAGCTGCCGCCCGGCTTCCGGATCGAGCTGGTCGCCTCGGAGCCGCAGATCACCGATCCGGTCGACATGGCGTTCGATCCGGATGGCCGTCTCTACGTGGCCGAGATGCCGGATTACCCGGCGGCCGAGAACGACTCCGTCACCAGCCGGATCAAGCTGCTCGACGACCGCGATGGCGACGGCTTCTACGAGACGAGCACCGTCTTCGCCGAAGACCTGCCGTTCGTGAACGGCGTGATGCCATGGCGTAAGG
>JAHWJV010000385.1 GCA_019348265.1 Gemmatimonadota bacterium | reverse complement strand
TCATTGTGTTCGACGCTCCACTGGCGGCTCTGGGCTCCTCGAACAGCGATGTCGAGGCGCTGCTTCGATACATCAATCCCGGCGAAGATCTCGGTCATGCTTCTGTGCTGGTAGATGCCTGTCCGCGTAGCCCTTCCTTGCGAATTGCGGGGTTCTCCCCCGAGCAACGGTTCGGGCTTCTCGGCTGTGAGGGTCCGGACGCTCCTGCTCTCCTACGGTCTTTCCACCAAGGGGGAAACTAGCTGCCCGAACCCTTTGAACTATGAGCCAACTCCAGAATTTTGCCGCCGCGGCGGCCGAGTTTCCCACACGCTGCTGCGGGGAGCTGCACCTGAAGGTGCTCTCCTCGCAGCGCGTGGGGAACTCACCCCAATTCCCAAGCGGTAAACTGTCCACCGAACGAGGACAGCTCCATATCGCCACCTGGTGCTCCAGCGCATGAGGACAGGCAGAAAGGGCGCGTGACGTCGTAGGCGCTGGCGCACGAGCGTGCACCGATGGCGTCGATGTGAGAGGAACGGAGTCTTAGTTGGGGTACCCGCTTCCGCGGTTCCATAGCTCGCTCTGCGGCGAATACAGCATGAGGTGACCCGCCCCAAGCGCCGGCACTGGTAGATGGTAGACCCGGAGATGCCGTGGACAGCCTGAGGGAAGCGGTCCGTAGCTGCGTTGGAGACGTGAAGGACCCAAGAAAGCTCAATCGAGAGCTGCCCCAGGGAAGAGATTTAGTCAGCGTTCGTGAATTGGCACAGGTGGACTCATAAAGGGCGGATGCCGTGGCTTGAAAACAGAGGCTCCTATAGGGGGTAAGCCCAACATTCGTCACCAAGTGCCATGTGTGCCCGGCGCGGGCGCAACTTCACCGCGTGATCCGGGGCTGGACTGGCATACTGCCGCCGCACCCCATCTCTACAGCATGTACGGAAGGTCGGACCCGCTCGTGGGGTAGGCGTAGATCATGTGGCGCAACTCCGTGGCGGTGATCCCATGCCGGATGGCGAGCGCGAAGACGTTGATGACCTCGTCGGCGTGCGCGCCGAGCAGGTGTGCGCCGAGCACGCGGTCAGTGTCTGGGTCCACCAGCGTCTTCACCATCCCGGCCCCCTCCCGAACCCGGCGGTTTGAGAACCACTCGGCCGTCTCCTGCTGTTGGATGCGTACCTCGATTCCGACGTCGCGCGCCTCCGCTTCTCCGATCCCTACGCTCGCCAGCGGGGGAAGCGTGAAGACGACGCTCGCGATACCTCGGTAATCCGGGCGAGCCGCATTCCCATTCCGGAGATTGGCGGCGACCACCACCCCCTCGTGCGCGGCTACCGGGGTGAGCGGCGCGGAGCCACGCGGGAGCGTCGCGTCGCCCGCAGCGTACACCCGTGGATTGGAGACGCTCTGCAGGAACTCGTTCACGACCACCCCGGTCTTCGGGTCGAACTCCACCCCGGCGCGCGCGAGGTCTAGGCGAGCGAGATCGGGTGTCCGCCCGGCGCCGTGGACGACGAGTCCGGCGGAAAAAGCCTGCGTGCCATCGGGCCCCTCGACTTCGACCCGGAAGTCGTTCCCATCTCGGTGCACCCCGATCACCCTGGTGTCGAGTCGAAGGTCCACGCCGAGCGCGCGGGTGTGTGCGACGAGGTGGTCGACCAGATCCGGATCGAAGTGGCCGAGTGGGCGGCCCCGGCCGAGCACGATGGCGTCCGATCCCGCTCGCTGGACGATGTGCGCGAACTCGAAGGAGACGTACCCGGCACCGATGAAGGCGATCCGCGACGGGAGGGCGTCAAGCTCCAGGAAGTCGGTACTGGTGAGGACGTGCGCCTCGCCCGGAATGCCGAGCGGCGCTGGACGGGCACCGGTAGCGATCACTACGTGCCTCGCGACCAGCTCCCGATCGCCAACCGCGAGCCGGTCCTCGGCCGTGAAGCGCGCCTCTCCGTGCAGCGTCTCGATTCCTGCCTTCTCCAGAGCGCGCTCGCGGTTTCCCGGCACCGGCTCGGTAAAGGTCCGCTTGAAACGCATGAGTTCCCCCCAATCGATCCGGGCCTCCCCCGCCACCCCGTAACCTTGCATTCGCCGCTGGCGGTCTACCAGCTCAGCCGCGCCGACCAACACCTTCTTCGGATCGCACCCCCGGAGCGCGCAGGTGCCGCCGTAGGGCTGGTCGTCCACCACGGCTACGCGCCAGCCGGCCTCGCGACATTTCGTTGCGGGGGCGGAGCCCCCTGCACCGGTGCCGAGTACGACCAGGTCAAATTCTTCGGACATGGGTTGTGTTCCGCTCGTGTGGTGGGGACGCTTAACGCGCAGCAGGAGCGCTGCGAGCCCGCCGCTCACGTCCCCTGCCGTTCACGCTGCGCAGCAGGAGAGGGTGGCGACGTCGCGGTCAAAGGTCTGCGCGACCATCTTGATCGCCTCCGACATCGTGGGGTACACGTGCACGGTGTCGATCAGGTCCTGCGTCGTCATAGCGAACCGGACGGCGAGCGTTGCCTCGTGGATGATGTCGGCCGCGAGTGGTCCGACGATATGTACGCCGAGCACGCGGTCGGTCGTCCGATCAGCCACCATCTTGATCAGCCCGCGGGTCTCGTGGATCGCGGCCGCCTTGGGTACGTCCTCGAAGGAGAGCCGCGCCACCTTCACGTCGAAGCCCTGCGCCCGCGCCTCGGCCTCCTTCATCCCCACGCTCGCCACCTGCGGATCGCTGAAGACAGCGGAGGGCACTGCCGAGAGGTTGATCTCGTCGTTGCGCCCGTTCAGCGCGTTCCTGACCGCGACCTGCGCGGCCTGCGCCGCTATAGTCACCAGCAGGGGATCGCCCACCACGTCTCCGGCGGCGAGGATGTGGCGCACGGATGTGCGTCCCGTCTTATCCACGCGGACGAACCCGCGATCGTCGGTGTGCACGCCCACGGCGTCGAGGTTCAGCCCGTCCGTGTTCGCCACGCGCCCCGCGGCGACGAGCAGCTGGTCGCACCGAATCTCGTCCTCGCGGCCATCGTGCCCGACCGTGATCACGATCTCCCCACCATCCTGCCGCACGCGCCGGAACTCCAGCCCCGTGCGGACCGCGAGCCCCTCCTCCTCGAAGTAGCCCTGAAGCGCGAGTCCGAGCTCCGGCTCGTGGTGCTCGCTGAGGAGCCCCGGCCGACGCTTGAGGATTGCGACCTCGCTCCCGAACCGATGGAACATCTGGCCCAGCTCACACGCGATGTAGCCGCCGCCGATCACCGCCAGCCGGCGGGGGAGTTCCTTTAGGTTCAGCGCCCGCGTGGAGTCGAGCCAATCCACCTCACCCAGCCCGGGCATCGGTGGCGCCCAGGCACGGGAGCCAGTGGCGATCAGGACCGTGTCGCCGTAGATCATCCGATCGCCGACCACCACTTCATGCGGCGTCACGAAGCTCGCCCGCCCCTCGATCAGCTGGATTCCGTAGACGTCCAGAAGGTTGGTGTACTTCTTCCGCCGGAGTCGCCCGACCACCTCGTCCTTCTGTCGGATGAGCGCGGCGAAGTCCGTGACCTCCGCGCTCACCTGGAGGCCGGGGTAGGCGTTCCGCCTCGCTAGGCCCACCATCTCTGCCGCGTGGAGCAGGTTCTTGGAGGGGATGCACCCCACGTTGACGCAGGTGCCCCCGATCGTGCCGTCGTTGATGACGGCCACACTCACGTTCTGCTCGCGCGCCTTTATGGCGGCGGCAAAGGCGGCGGATCCGCCGCCGATCACCAGCACGTCGTAGTTCTCCGTCTCTACCGAACAGCAGCTTGCCATGATTCCTCTCGTTCGTGGGCCTGTGAGTCAGCCAGATCGCGGGGGTCTCGCCCATCACTCCCACACCGGCCGCCGTGGCATGACACGCTCGCCTTCTCTCGCGGCTCCCAGAAGAGATCGG
>JAHWJV010000384.1 GCA_019348265.1 Gemmatimonadota bacterium | reverse complement strand
GGGAGGGAGTTTCGCTCCGGTGCGATATCGCGCGCGATGTCCTCGCCGAGGCGTGAGACAAGGTCGTTGGGACAAAACGCGGTGCTCCGCGAGGGTGGCTCCACGCTGGGGAGTCAAAGCCACGTAGTCTTCCGCGCGCGGGGAGCGGAGGCGAGCTGGATCTGAAGCCCCTCCCCCATTCATGGGGGAGGGTGGCGCGCCTAAGCGCGCCGGGTGAGGGCTTCGGGGTGCTGGCCACAGTCTGAGCCTGAGGACTGAAGCCTGAGGACCAAAGACCGATAGCCGATAGCCGACAGCCGATAGCCGATAGCCGACAGCCCCTCACCTAATTCAACAAATCCACCGGGCACGTGAGTCCGTGGTACTCCACCGTCACCCCACGTTCCTGGCAGCTGGCGCAGAGGCCGTAGATCTCGAGCCGGTGGCGGGCGGGGAGGAAGCCGTGGCGGCGCGCGGTCTCTTCCTGGAGGCGAAGGATCTCGGGGCTCTGGAACTCGATCACCTCGCTGCAGCTGGTGCAGATCAGGTGGTCGTGCGCGGGCTGGTGCCCGAAGAGGTGCTCATAGCGCTTGAAGCCCTCGCCGAAATCGTGCTCCTTCACGAGGCCGCTGCGCACCAGGATCTCCATGGTGCGGTAGATCGTAGCCTTGCCGATCCGCTCGCCGTGGCCCTTGAGCGCGCCTTCGATGTCCTCGACGGAGAGGTGCCCGGTGGTGCCGAACACCACGTCGGCGACCGCCTCCCGCTGGGAGGTGATCGGCAGCCCCTGCTCGCGCAGGTAGCGGCGGAAGAGGTTGATGAAGGGGGTCATGCGCTTTTCCTGGGTAGCCTCACGGCCGAACGCGGACCCGGAACGATAATCATTCTCCATTGACCCGGTCAACGACCGCGGCGCCATACTCGCGCAGGAGCTCGCTCCAGCGCTCGGGGTCTCCGGCCAGCGTGTGTTCCTCGGGATCATGTTCCTCGTGGGTGCGGGCGACGACCCCACCGATGACGCGGGCGAGGCGGTCCGCAGGAGCCCAGCCCTGCTCTTCCACGGCCACGGGGGGAGCCGCCTTCGGCCGCGCATGATCGCTCTCATAACGGAGGGTGAGGATCTGCCGGTGGTCCTCGGGGAACTGCTCGGTGGGGAGGAGCGAGAGGACGAGGAGGCCGCTCTCGCGCCCGGAGAGCTGCTTGGTCGGGAAGACCCAGAGCCGGTCCAGGCGCAGTATGTCGACGCGCGAAGGGAGGGAGAGGAGGACGGCGCGCAGGGAGTCGGTCGTCTCCGGGCGGCTCACACCTGCGCGGGTGCTCGGACGGCCGCTTCGCGTTCCACGAAAAGGCGGAGCACCTGGAGGAAGTCCTGCGCGTTGGTGATGACACCGAACACCTGGTGCGTACCGCGGTCCTTGAGCTTGCTGACCACGAACTCGGAGGAGTCCACGCAGATGGTGGCGAGCGGCCGGATCTCGCCCGTGTCCTCGCGGTAGACGTACGCGGGGAGCATGTTCCCGGTGGCGATGGCGTGCAGCGCGGTGGCTACCATGATCACCGCGGTGGCCTTGCGGGTGTGCTCCTTCATCGCCTCCTGCGCACGCAGGGCGTCGGTGATGGTATCCGGGAGCGGGCCGTCGTCGCGGATGGAGCCGGCGAGGACGAAAGGGACGTCGTGGGTGACCAGCGCGTGCAGGATCCCCTCCTGCACCAGTCCCGAGCGGACCGCCTCGGCGATGGACCCGGCGGCGCGGACGCGGTTGATGGCGCGCATGTGGAAGGCGTGCCCGCCGTCCACCGGCGTCCCGCGGCTGTTCATCCCCAGCGTCGTGCCGAGCACGGCCGCCTCGATGTCGTGCACGGCGACGGCGTTTCCCCCGAGCATGGCGTGCGCGTAGCCGTTCTGGATGAACCACTCCATTACGTCGCGGCCGCGCGAGTGCAGCACCGCCGGCCCCAGCACCCAGACGATGTACCCGCCGCGCTCCTTCTCGTCGACCAGGATGCGGGCCATCTCGGCGTAGTCGGTGGGCTTTTCGCGGGAGACGTCGGAGGACATGAATTTGAACTCGCCCTCGGGGCCCAGCTCCCCCTCGCCCCAGAAGCCGGCCGCGTGCACGTAGATCCCCTCGCTGCCGTCCTCGGCGAGGCCGATCGCCACGGCCTGCCCCTCCTTGACGTAGCGGCCCTCCAGGATTCGCGGGACGCCGTCCGGGTCGAGCACCACGGCCGAGTCCATGCGCGGGTCCCGCGGCAGCTTCCACTCGCTGCCGATCTTCACGTATGTCGGGAGGTTGGTGGTCGAGAAGAAGCGCTCCGGAAGCACGCCGTCCGCCGGGGCGGTCGCCCAGCGGACCTGCGGTGCCTGCACGAACCTCGGCTGCGTGAAGTCGGGATGCCGGTATGCCGTCATAAAAGCGGAGCCATGAGCGCAAACAAGGTGGCAGATCGGCGTGAAGGTACATCGCCGCCCACGGGGTTTCAAGCGACCAGACGGTTCCACGCGAGGGGCTACCTTTCGCATCGAACCCACGGGGTGCAGATTTCCGCCGAACCCGAGGGAGAGAGAGATGAGTGAAGCGACTTTGACGACCACGTGGAGCATCGACGACGCGCGGGACCTGTACAACGTCGAGGGCTGGGGAATCGGCTACATCGGAATCAACGACAAGGGCCATGTGACGGTCCATCCGACCAAGGATGGGACGCGCGGCCTGGACCTGTTCGAGCTTGCCCAGGACCTCGAGGCGCAGGGCGTCGGGCTCCCGGTGCTACTCCGCTTCTCGGACATCCTGCGCACCCGGGTGCAGACGATCGCGGAGAAGTTCCAGCACGCGATCCGCGAGTACGGCTACACGGGCGGGTACACGACCGTCTACCCGATCAAGGTGAACCAGCAGCGGCACGTGGTGGAGGAGATCCTCCAGTTCGGCGAGCCGTATGGGGCGGGGCTCGAGGTGGGGAGCAAGCCGGAGCTGCAGGCGGTCCTCGCGCTCACCGAGCGCACCGACCACGTCATCGTCTGCAACGGCTACAAGGACGAGGAGTTCATGCGGCTGGCGCTGATGGGCCAACGCCTGGGCCACAAGGTCTTCATCGTCCTGGAGAAGATCAACGAGGTCGACACGCTACTGAAGGTCGCCGAGGAGATGGGCGTGACGCCCACCGCCGGCGTGCGGGTGAAGCTGGCGAGCGCGGGGTCCGGGAAGTGGGCGGAGAGCGCGGGTGAGCGGAGCAAGTTCGGGCTGACGCCCGCTCAGCTCATCCGGGTGATCGACAAGCTGCAGGCCGTGGGTGAGCTCGACATCCTGAAGCTGGTCCACTTCCACCTGGGCTCGCAGATCACGGACATCCGCAACGTGAAGGTGGCGATGACCGAGGTGAGCCGCTTCTACGTGGAGCTGCGCCAGCTCGGTGTCGACATCACGCACGTGGACGTCGGCGGCGGACTGGGCGTGGACTACGACGGCTCGCGCTCCACGATCCACGCCAGCGTCAACTACACGATCCAGGAGTACGCGAACGACATCATCTACGCGCTGGCGGAGGCCTGCCGCGAGAACGAGCTGCCGATGCCGCACGTGATCTCCGAGTCGGGCCGCGCGCTGACCGCACACCACGCGATGCTGCTGATCAACGTCATCGACCTGGAGACGCAGATCGGCGCCGAGGGCGACACCATCGTCGCGGACGACACCCACAGCATCGTCGAGGAGCTCGCCGCGACGTATCGGGACATCAACGAGCGCAATCTCCGCGAGACCTACCACGACACGACCTTCGCCAAGGACCAGGCGAACTCGCTCTTCAACAGCGGCGTGCTCGCGTTGCGGGACCGCGCCGCGGTCGAGCGGCTCGTGCTCGCGATCATGAACCGCATCCAGGAGCTCGCCTCCGCCAGCCCGGACGAGTAC